>NZ_BAABDO010000020.1:0-73058 GCF_039539665.1 Actinomadura keratinilytica | reverse complement strand
CTCGCCCAGGCCTGGCCCCTGTTCGTCCTGCCCGACGACAAGGTCCTCATCGCCCCGGCCTGACCTCCCGCCGTCAGCTGCGGGACCTGAAACCGCACCTGCCCGCCGACCCCGCGGGCACGACCGTCCACCGCTGCGGGGAGCGCGCGTCCCCCGGCCGCCGTGGCGAAGCCGGCTGTCACATTCCGCCGGGCCGCCCCGTCATACGGGTGTAGCAGTCGATACGGCAAAGGAGAATGTGATGGACGCCCGCTTCAACTACTACGGCACCCCGCTCGCCGCCAAGTTCATGAAGTACCTGCAGTCGGCGGGCAAGGTCGTGGCGGACTCGACGCTGCCGGCGGCGACGCAGGAGCTGGTGAAGATCCGTGCCAGCCAGATCAACGGCTGCGGTTTCTGCCTCGACATGCACACCAAGGACGCCGCGCAGGCCGGGGAGTCCGCGGTGCGTCTCAACCTGGTCGCCGCGTGGCGGGAGGCCACCGTCTTCACCGAGGCCGAGCGGGCCGCCCTGGAACTGGCCGAACAGGGCACCCGCATCGCCGACGGCACCGGTGTCACCGACGAGGCCTGGGCGGACGCCGCTAAGCACTACGACGAGGAGCAGCTGGCCGCCCTGGTGTCACTGATCGCTGTCATCAACACCTGGAACCGGATGAACGTCATCACCCGGCTGCCCGCCGGCGACTACCAGCCCGGCATGCTGGGCTGACCGGCCTTCCCACGGGAAGACCGGCACTCCGCCGCGGGGCGCCCCCACCGGCGCCAGGGCGTGCGGAATCCGCTCGGGCACGCCCCCGGGCCTCGGGCTCGCAATGTGCATCTGATCTTGTGCACATGACCCGGTACGAGGTCCGGGGCACCGCAGGCCGACAGCGAATCGGTCGCCAACACCTACAGCGGCAAGGTGCCGATCGCGACCATGGGCGGGTCCCAGGCCGTCGGCGGCCGGTACGAGCAGTTCGGTGCGCTCAGCGGCGACGTCGATTTCACGCTGGTCACCTCCGCCGGCCATCTTCCCCGGCGGCTGCGGCTGACCATCCCCCGACCGGGAGCGGCGGGCGCCGGCCGAACGCCACGACGCGGAGTCCCGCGAGGACGCCATCACTGCGATCGTGAACGCACCGACACCGAGGAGCTGCGGCGGCTGTGCAACGTCGAGGTGACCGTTCTGGAGACGCGCGACCGGACCCTCTACCGCGTGCGGCTGGGGGACAACTCGCTCGGCTGGACGGAGATCGAGTTCACCACGGCGTTCATGAAGAGCAGCGCCGTTGACAGCCGGTCGCCCGAATTGTCGGCGGTCCGCTGAACAGTGCCGCCTTGCCTGTCACGGGCTCGGGCGGCTTTCGTGAACCGGTTCCCCGGCCGCCCGGTCCCCGGCGCGCCCTGCCATCTGCACGCTGGCCGGCGGGGCAGCCGATTCGCCTTTCTCTGCCGGGCATTCCGGTTCCGTCGCCGAGGCGGTTGCGACCGGTCGTGCGTTCCCAAGGCCCGGATCGCCACCGGACCCGGGCCGTGAGGGCGCGGGCGTTTTCGTCACCCCTTCCCGGCAGGGGACAGCAGCGGGGGGTTGAGACGCGCGAAGCCCTCCTGGCGGTGGTAGGGGAACTGGGGGGAGGGGGCGGTGGTGGCGCTGGCGGCGTCCAGCTTGGCGATCTGCTCGGGGGTGAGGGACCAGCCGACGGCGCCCAGGTTGTCGCGGAGCTGCTGCTCGTTGCGGGCACCGATGATGACCGACGAGACGGTGGGGCGCTGCAGCAGCCGGTTGATGGCGATCTGCGGGATGGTCCTGCCGGTCTCGGCGGCGATCTCGTCGAGAGCGTCGACCACGGTGTACAGCAGCTCGTCGTCGACCGGCGGGCCGTAGTCGGCGGTGCGGTGCAGCCGGCTCTGCGCGGGCAGCGGCCGGTCGCGGCGGATCTTGCCGGTGAGGCGTCCCCAGCCGAGCGGGCTCCAGACGAGGGCGCCGACGCCCTGGTCGAGGCCGAGGGGCATCAGGTCCCATTCGTAGTCGCGGCCGACGAGCGAGTAGTAGACCTGGTGGGCCACGTAGCGGGGGCGGCGGTCGCGGTCGGCGACGGCCAGCGACTTCATCAGCTGCCGGCCGGAGAAGTTCGACACGCCCACGTAGCGGATCTTTCCGGCCCGGACCAGGTCGTCGAGAGTGGCCAGGACCTCCTCGACGGGCGTTCCGGCGTCGAAGGCGTGCAGCTGGAACAGGTCGATGTGATCGGTGCCGAGGCGGCGCAGGGCGTCCTCGGCGGCCTTGACCAGGCGGGCGCGGGACGTGCCGGCGTCGCCGGGGCCGTCGCCCATCGGCAGACCGGCCTTGGTGGAGATCAGCACCCGGTCGCGCGCGGGGGGAGCTGCCCGAGGGCACGGACGCCCGCGAGGTGATCCGTGCCGTGTCCGCGCCCCTCTACTACCGCCTGCTGGCCAGCGGCGACCCGCTGGACGAGGCCACCGCCGACCGCGCCGCCGAAGCCGCCTTGGCGGCAGCCCGCGCCGGCGCCTACGTCGTGCGTGGGTGAGCCACGCCCCCGGCAACGCGCCCGCGTCGCTGGAGGAAGAGCCGCGGCTTCCGGCGGCGTGCTCGCGTTGTGGGATGTCGGCTTCTACCTCGCGCTGCGGCGGACGGGAGGGAGCTTGCTCGCCCGTGCCGTTGCTTCGAGCCGGGGGCGGTGCGGGGCCGAAGTCTGAGCCGCGTCCCGGGTCGGCTGTCGGCCTGGAACGTTACTATGCGCGCCGTGGTGGACGAGAAGGAACTGCCTTATCTGCGTCGTTGCGTCGAGCTGGCGACCGAGGCGCTGGAGGCGGGGGACGAGCCGTTCGGGTCGGTGCTGGTCGACGGGGAGGGCACCGTCCGGGGCGAGGACCGCAACCGTGTCGCCGGGGGCGACCGCACCCAGCACCCGGAGTTCGCGCTGGCCAGGTGGGCGGCCGCCAACATGACCCCCGAGGAGCGCGCCAAGGCCACCGTCTACACCTCCGGCGAGCACTGCCCGATGTGCGCGGCCGCGCACGCCTGGGTGGGGCTGGGGCGCATCGTCTACGTGGCGTCGTCGCGGCAGTTGGCGTCCTGGCTGGACGAGCTGGGCGTGCCGCGGCCTCCGGTGCGGACGCTGCCGGTGAACGAGGTGGCGCCGGACGTGGTCGTGGAAGGGCCGGTGCCCGGTCTGGACGAACAGGTGCGCGCGCTGCACCGCCGTTTCCACGGGGCCGAATAGGAGAAGATCGAACTGAACAGGGCTCGGCGTCCGTATCACGGACGTCCGGTGAGCCGACTGGGAGTGCGTGATGCGGACCGAGGGCCGGCGGGCACCCGATGCCGACGCCCCGTGGAACGAGATCGTGCCGGGCCTGTGGATGGGCGGGCACGCGTACCGCGATGCGAGCGGGCAGCTCGTGGCGGCGGTGGTGGGCGCCCAGTTCGACATCGTGATCAGTCTTTACCGGCGGGAGGGGCACGGGCCGCCCGCGTGGGTCGAGCACCACCACGTCGACCTGCCCGACGGGCCGCTGACCGCCGACCAGTTGGAGGCCGTGTGCCTGCTGGCCGATCTGGCCGTGGCGGCGGTGCGTTCGGGCCGCCGGGTGCTGGTGCGGTGCCATTCCGGGTACAACCGGTCCGGGCTGGTCGTCGCGCACGCGCTGGTCACGCTGGGGTACACGGCCCAGGACGCGATCTTCCTCGTCCGCCGGCACCGGTCCCCGTGGGCGCTCAACAACCGGCTTTTCGTCGACTACCTGACGACGGGGCTCGATGTCGCGCGCCTGCTCACCGGTTTGGAACCGGACGGGCTGCCCGGCTGAACCCGGCGGTCCGCGGCGTCCGCGCGCGATGGCGGCGGGCCGGGGGCGAATATCTTCCTGACCTCGGGGGCGGCTCGGTTGTGCGATGACCTTGGCCGTCCGGTTACTCCGGATGCGGGCGGGTTGTCGCCACGAGATGATCATGACATTCCGCCCATAAGGGACGCCCAGCGTTTTCGGAATCACCACCCGGGCAGACACCCTGCAACGAGGGGAATGGAGGGCGTCCGGCATGGAGGTCGTAATAGAAATGACCCTCCCGAGGAACGCGCGCAGCGCCCCGCTCGCCAGGCGCACGCTCGACGCGTCGCTCAGCGGGCTCGGCGTCACCGGCGAGATCCGCGCCGACATCGCGCTCGCGCTGGGCGAGGCGTGCGCCAACGTCATCCGGCATGCCAACGCGGGGGACGAGTACGAGGTGCGCGCGCACCTGGACGACACGGTGTGCGTCATCGAAGTGATCGACGGCGGACGGCGCGCCGCCGACGCGTCGAGCTGGGACCGGGGGCCCGCCCCGCTCGGCGCCGAGCACGGCCGCGGGCTGCAGCTCATCCGCGCCTTCACCGAGGGGCTGCGCATCGTGCAGCGGCCGCACGCCCCCGGGTCGGTCGTGCACTTTGAGAAGTCGCTCACCGCCTCCTAGATATTTTTCCGTCCATCCGGTAACGATGGCAGCGCCCGGCCCACTTCCTGGTGATGGAACACACCGGGATGGACGGAGGTGCGGGTGGTGCCCCATGACGCGCCGGGCGAAGCGTCCGACGACGAGCGGCGCTTCACCGCGATCTACGACGACTGCCGACAACGGGTGTGGGCGTACGCGGCCGCCCGCGCCGGACGGCAGATCGCCGACGAGGTGGTGAGCGAGACCTTCGCGGTGGCCTGGCGGCGGCTGCGCGACGTGCCCGACCCGCCGCTGCCGTGGCTGCTGGGCGTGGCCCGCAACGTGCTGCGCGACAGCCACCGGGCGGAACGGCGGCGCGAGGAGTTCACCAGGGAACTGCGGCACTGGACGGCGGTGTCCGCGGGCGACATCGCCGACGACGTGACCGAGCGGCACGCCGTCCTGCGCGCCCTGGCCGCCCTGCCCGAGGCCGACCGCGAGGTGCTGATCCTCGTGGCCTGGCAGGGGCTGACGCCGCGCGACGCCGCCCGCGTCGTCGGCTGCTCATCCGCCGCGCTGCGGGTGCGGCTGCACCGGGCGCGCCGCCGGCTGCGGCGCGCCGTGGAGGAGATCCCGGCCGCGTCGGCGGCGGGGCGGGCGCCGTCCCCGCTCGACCGCGCCGCGCGTCCCCCCGCGCAGATGATCAGTGAGGAGTTGTCATGAGCCGCGATGTGCTGCGCATGCTGGCCGACGCCCGGCCCGCCGAGCTGGACCCGGACGCGCCGGTCGACCCCGCCACCCGCGCCGCCGAACTGGCGCGCGCGAAGACGGCCGACTACCAGGCCGCGCGGGCCGTTCCGCGACGCCGCGTCCGTCCCATGTGGGGGCTGGGCCTGGTCGGCGCCGCCACCGCCGCCGTGGTCGCCGCGACCACGCTCACCGGCACCGACACCGGCCCCCGTACCGGCGCCGGTTCCCCGACGGCGGCCGCGCGGCCGGGCCCGTCCGGCGCGCTCGGCTCGATGGACGCCCGCACCGTCCTGCTCGCGGCCGCCGAGCAGGCGGACAAGCAGACCGACAGCGTCCGCGCCTACTGGTACCTGACGACCTTGACCCGCGGCTACATGCGGGCGACCTCGCCCCAAGGTGACTACACGGTCATGCTGCAGGAGCGCTGGGAGACCTGGACGCCCAGCGCACCGCGCGGCACGCTGTGGAACCGGAACCAGAACCTCGGCGCCCGGCCCGCCACCGAGGCCGACCGGGCCGTCTGGCAGCGCGCGGGATCGCCGTCCACCTTCGTGCTGAAGCCCGCCGTCATGCACAAGTCGAACGGCGCCGTCCGGGGCAAGGAGGCGAAGGTCGACGCGGCCCCGGGCGAGCCCCACCTCGACAGCGCGCCCGTGGTGGACGGGAAGGTGTTCTGGCTCGGCCGCAACGTCTCGGTGAAGGACCTGCGGTCGCTGCCCGCCGACCCGGCGCGGCTGAAGAAGTCGCTGCTGCGCTGGTACACGGGGACCGACCCCGAGGGGGGCGGCGTGCCGATGGGCGCCGACGAGTGGCTGTTCACGGTGACGCGCGGGCTGATCGTCGAGATGCCGGTCACGCCCGAGGTGCGCGCGGCGGCGTTCCGGATGCTCGCCGAGCTCAAGACGGTGCGCTCCGTCGGTGCGGTCAGGGACGCCCAGGGCCGCATCGGCGCCGCCGTGGCCGTGAACGTGAAAACGGCCAACGGCGTCTTCCAGCACCGGCTGATCATCGACCCGGCGTCCGGCAACGCGCTGGGCGACGAGGTCATCGTGGTCAAGCCGGCGGGCGCCAACGCGAACCTGCCCGCGGGCAGCCCCCTGCAGTCCACCACGGTCGTCAAGAGCGCCTGGACCGACTCGGCCCCCGCCTGAGCCGCGCGGGCGGCGAAGCCCAGGGCACGCCCCTGGGCTTTTCGCCGTGCTCAGCCCGCACAGTGAACGCGAGGCCGTTCAGGTAGAAGGCGCGGCTTGCCGGTGTCGCGGTACGGGGAAGGGGGAGCCACTGGGGGAGCGGCGAGGGCGAACGGTTGCAGGGGGGTATGCAGCTTGCCGTTTCAGGATGCGCGTGGTGGATGTGCGGCCGTATAGGTGCAGGTAGGGACGCGGGGCGCCTTCAGACGCGGTGTCGGGGAAGATGCCGGGCTGCTGCGGGAAGCGCTGAGGCCGGGGCGGTTCCGAGGCTGGGTACGCAGCGGGTCGCCAGTGGCTCAGGGGGCGTACCGGGGCATGCCGAGACGCGGCGGGTGCGGAGTCGGCGTGATGGGGACGTCGATTGGCGCGGAATAGGGAGCGGGCGGATTGGGGGTATTGCGGAGGGACGCGAATGCGGAGTCAGGGAGGTGGACGGAAATGGTCAGGCGCTGCGGGCGGGGCGTTGCCGGGCGGCCCTTTGCGCGGCGCGGCGTTGGGCGGCGGCCCTGCGGGCGCGGTTGAAGCTGTCGCGGACGCGGGCGGCGCCGCGCAGGGCGGTCGCGGTGTCCCTCGTGCGGTTCGCGTAAACCGCCAGCACCTCGTGGACGGGCGGAGGTTGCTCGTCCCGGACGACGGGGGACAGCGCGGGAACGGCCGGATTGCCCGTCGCCGGAACGAGCGCGAGAGCCGTTTGGCACTGCGGGCACCGCAACCCGGAATGGTGGTCTCTGCTCATACCCCGCATCATTCCCCGTGGGTCTGACAATTCAACTACCCGGGCTTAAAGGGCATGCGGCGCGGGAGTGAGGCCGATCTCGGGACGCGGGGGCGGATTCAGGGCGCGGCGGTTTCGGCGGCGGGGCGGATGTGCACCCAGGCGTGCAGGAGAAGAAGCAGTTCGATGCGGCGGTCGGCGTCGTAGACCAGCCCGCCGAGCATCTGTTCCAGACGGCGGATGCGGTAGCGGACGGTCTGTTCGTGCACCAGCAGGCGGTCGGCGGCGGCGACGGCGTTGTCGCGGTTCTCCATGTAGGTGAGCAGCGTTTTGACCAGAGGATCGCGTTTGTGCCGGGGCAGGTCGACGAGAGGGGCCAGCCGGTGGCGCAGCGCCACGTCGATCAGTTCCGCGCTGCGGTCGGCGATCAGCGTCGGCAGGTGGTCCAGGCAGCGCACCGCCTCCTTGCCGGGCAGCACACCGCGTTCCACCAGGTCGAGGGCGTGCCGCGCCCAGCGCAGCGACAGGGCGCCCTTGGTGGGCGGCACGGTCGGGCCGATGGCGGCCTGGCAGTCGCGCACCAGGGTGGAGATCAGGCGGTCCTGCCCGGGGCCGTCCGGGTCCGGGACGATCAGATACGGCGCGGGAGCGTGCCAGTCGGCCAGCACCGGCGGAGGCAGCACCGGCGGGATGAAATCGGGCGGCGTGCGCACCGCGACGGCCGCCAGGGTGCGCGGCGGCGTCCAGCACGCGGTGCGGGCCAGCTCGGTGACGGCCTCGCGGCTGGCGGGCGGCTCGGCGACCAGCAGGTCGCGCAGCCGCCGGCGGGACCGTTCCCGCTCGCCGACCGGCCCCCCGCGGGCGCCGGCGTAGCCGCGGGCGGCGGCCTCGGCGATCTTCTCCAGGAACACGAACAGCGACTCGGTGATGTGCCCGAGGACGTCCAGCGGCCAATCCAGGCGCCGGGCGTCGCGGATGAAGCGGCGGCAGGCGACCTGTCCGCTGACCCGGATGGCGGTCTGCAGGCCGTCCAGGTCGCGCCCCTGGCGGGCCTCGTACCGGCCGATGCCCTCGAAGATCGCCGTGACGGCGTCCCAGTCCTGGTCCGGGTTGCCGATGGCGTCGACGAAGTGCTGCACGGCCTGCCGGATCTGACGCCGCATGCGCTGCCCGTACGGGCTTTCGGGCGGGCGCGCGTACTCGGGGACCAGGTTTTCGATCTCCCGGACCATCTCTTCCACGGCGGCGGTGAGGTGGGGCCGTAGCGGGGCGGCCGTTTCGGCCGGCAGTTTCGCGACGGGCAGTTCGGCGGACGTGTGCGGGAACGGCTGAGCCACTGGACCTCCCTAGGACGGTCAGTCCCGTCTGCCATTTGTGCACGGGCATCCCAGGATTGACGCTCGGTCCGCCGCGCTATAGAGCCGAAGTGACGATTTCGCGCCGCCCGTTTGTCACCTGACTCACAATGCCACGGGACGTGCGGCGGCGGGTCATGTCGCGGCTGAGGCCGGTCCCGTCCGCGAAAGCCCTGGTCACAGGGGGTCGGACGATCAACGTTGGGCAGGTCGGCGGCGGCTGCGGACTTTTCGCACCATGTGACGTCGGGTGAGCGTTCGGTGCCGCCGACGTAATCGCCCTTGCCCGATTCGCGGCACTTATCGAAGCCTTCATGAAAGCGACATCCGGTGCGAAAGGCCCCCGCCGGACACCCGGAGACGCTCGACGGACGCGCGGCGCGTTGTTAGCCGATTCCCAGGGTTCTCCCAGGTTCGTCCCGGGGCGTCTCCCAGACGGACCTGCTTGGCTGTGCCGCATGCGAAGGAACACCAAGATTCTGATCGCGGGCGCCGGCGCCGCCGGCGTGCTCGGCCTCGGGCTGTTCGCGGCCGTCCCCGCGGGCGCCGCTCCGTCCCCCGAACCGTCGACCTCGGCGTCGCCGGACAAGGGCGGGAAGCGGCAGGCGTACCGCTGGGCGGCGCGCGGCGCACGGGGCGTGCACGGCGAGGCGACCGTGCGGCGTGACGGCGGGTTCCGCGTCGTCACTTGGCAGCGCGGCGAGGTGACCGGGCGGTCCGGCGCGGTCGTGACAGTGCGCAGCGCCGACGGCGCCTCCTGGCAGTGGACGACCGACGACCAGACCCGTTTCCGCAGGGACGGCGAGAAGTCCCGGCTGTCGGCGGTGCGGAACGGCGACCAGGTCATCGTCGTGGGCGAGCGCACCGGCGCCACCCGCACGGCGACGGCGTTCCGGGTGCCGAAGGACTGAGCAGGCCGACGTCCTGCAGTAACGTCGGGCGGCGGGCGGCGCGGCGGCAGCGCCGCCGCGAACGGCCTGTTTGGCGTACCAGGGGAGCCCATGAGCGACGACCGGCGGGTGCTGGTGGTGGAGGACGAGGCCAACATCCGCGACCTGATCGAGACCGCGCTGCGCTTCCACGGTTTCCAGACCGTCGCGGCGCGCACCGGCGCCGAGGCGCTGCGCGCCGTCCGCCCGTCCGCCGGGGAGCGCCGCCCCGATCTGATCCTGCTGGACGTCCTGCTGCCGGACGTCGACGGGTTCGAGGTGTGCCGGCGCCTGCGCGCCGCGGGCGACGACACCCCGGTGATCTTCCTGACCGCGCGGGACACGCCGTCCGACACCGTCACCGGCCTCACTCTCGGCGGAGACGACTACGTCACCAAGCCGTTCTCGATCGACGCCCTGGTGGCGCGGATCCGGGCGGTGCTGCGCCGCGCCGCCCCCGCGCCTCCCCCGGCGGACGACGGGCAGGTGCTGCGCGTCGCCGACCTGGAACTGGACGAAGCGCACTGGACGGTGCGCCGCGCCGGGGTCGAGGTCGAGCTGTCGCCCACCGAGTTCCGGCTGCTGGCGTACCTGATGCGCAACCCCGGGCGGGTGCTCACCCGGGCGCAGCTGCTGGAGAACGTGTGGGGTTGGGGCCGGGACGGCAACCCCCAGGTCGTCGAGACCTACATCAGCTACCTGCGGCGCAAGCTGGATCCGCTGGGCCCGCCGCTCATCCACACCCGGCGCGGGGTCGGGTACGCGCTGCGGCCATGACGCTCAACGCCCGGCTGATGACCGGACTGCTCGGCGTCACCCTGGCCGGGCTCCTCGTCATGTGCGGAGTGAGCGGGTTCGTCCTGCACGCGTACCTGATGAACCGGGTGGACGGGCAGTTGCAGGCCACCCGCGACCGGACGGTGATCCGAATCCTCCGATCCGGGCTGGCCGGGGAGGGCGTCGCACCGCCCCGGTTCGTCGTGCTGAACGTCAACCCGGCCGGGCGGGTGCGGGTGCTCAGCGGGGACGAGCCCGACCCCGTTCCGGCGGTCCGCGAGGTGGGCCGCCTGGGGCATGCGGAGCTGCGCGCGCGGGCGGCGTCGCTGGAGCCGTTCTCGCTGCCGGGGCTGCGCGCGGTGGCCCGCGAGACGCGCAACGGCAACGTCGTCGTCGTGGCGGCGCCGCTGGACGAGGTCCGCGCGGCCGTGCGCAACCTTGTCGCCGCCGAGCTGGTCACGACGGCCGTGCTGGTCGCGGCATTGGCCATGGCCGGACGCCGCCTGATCGGCCGGGGGCTGCGGCCGCTGAGCCGGATGGCCGCCACGGCCCAGGCCATCGCGTCCGGCGGCGACCTGCGGGCCCGCATGCCCGGCCCCGGACCGGCCACCGAGGCGTCCCGGCTCGCCGCCGCGATCAACGTGATGCTCGACCGGATCGAGCAGGCGTTCTGGGCGCGCGCCCGCTCCGAGGCGCGGGTGCGGGAGTTCGCCGCGGACGCCTCCCACGAGCTGCGCACCCCGCTCACCACCATCCAGGGGTACGCGGAGCTGTACCGGCACGGCGCCCTCGGCCCCGACGAGCTGTCGGACGCGATGCGGCGGATCGAGGACGAGGCGCGCCGCATGAGCGCCCTGGTGAGCGACCTGCTGGAACTGGCGCGGCTGGACCGTGAGGCGTCCCTGCGCCCCGCCCGGGTCGACGTGGCGGCGCTGGCCCGGGACGCGGTCGCCGACGCCTCGGCCGCAGGCCCCGACCATCCGGTCGCCCTGGAGGCGCCGGACGAGCTGGTCGCGACGGTGGACCAGGCCCGCGTCCGGCAGATCCTGGCGAACCTGCTGGCCAACGTCCGCACCCACACCCCGCCCGGGACCGCCGCCGCGGTACGGCTTCGCCGCGACCCCGGCGGCCTCCTGGTCGAGGTCGCCGACGAGGGGCCCGGCATGGCACCGGAGGACGCCGCCCGTGCCTTCGAACGCTTCCACCGCGCCGGGGACGGCTCGTCCGGCACCGGGCTCGGCCTGCCGATCGTCGCCGCCATCGCCGCCGCCCATGGGGGACGCGCCCGGCTCCTCTCCAGGCCCGGCCGCGGAACCGTCGTCAGCGTGGCGCTGCGCGACCTGGCTACGTGAAGGCGCGCCGCCACATGCGGCATCCGTCCGCGAACGCGGACAGCTCCTCGCGTGCGAACCGCTCCACATCCCACTCGTAGGGCTCGGTGGGCGCTTTCCACAGGTACGCCCGGGCGCGTCGCCCGTCGTCCAGGGTGATGACGATGGGCTCGTAGCTGTCGCCTTCGAAGGCGTCCAGGAGGCGGCGTTCGTCTTCCGTGAGACCGGTCATCACCAGCCCCCGGGCCACTCCGTCCGGGTCGGCCACGAGCCCCGGGTACACCTTCCCCGGCAGGGCCCGCACACTCCACCCCGTGGCCGTCGCAGGACGCATGTCCGGCACGCGCCCCAACAGAACACGCAGAACCTCAGGAAAACGCAACGTGCCGTAAACGAACAGCCCTTCCATGCCCGCGCAGCGTACGCCCCTCCCCAAGCGCGCTTCATCTCCCGTTCAAAGAGCGCTGTGACAACGCGCACGTCACCCCAGCGGCGCCTCAGGTCAGTGACGAATACCTCGTGACCCCCGTTGCAGAGAGAGCCGCACGCCGGCCACAACCCCGGATCATGTGGTTGCGGAACGCGTCGACGAAGAGCCGGTGGTCGTCGCGCACTCCGTCACGAACTCGATCAGACGCCGACTCGGCCACCTTGGCGATGGCCTTCCGCCACCTGGAAGTGGACCAGCGTGTGAGGTCACCCGAGCGTGCGGCCACGTTGCTTGGGGTGTGCGGCTGTCACACAGCAGGGCGCGCCCAGGGCTGATGCCGAGGGCGCGCTGTAGTGAGGTGCGGTTTCCCGGTGTGCGACGCCTTGTGTGGGGTTCGCGTGCGGATCAGCGGTGGGTGCCGGGGCTGATGCCTAGAGCGCGTTGCAGAGTGCTGCCCCGATGGATTGTGGTGCGGCGTCCGATTGTGCGTGTGCGTTGTGTGTGGCTGCGGCTTGGCCGTCTGCCCCCTGGGTTGATGCCGAAGGTGCGCTGAAGCGTGTTTCCGCGGTAGTGGGTGGTGCGGCCTCTGCTCGGGGTGATGCCGAGCGCGCGTTGGAGGGGGCTGCCCCGGTGAGCTGCAGCGCGGCTTCCCAGCGGGCCAGGTGTGATGCCCAGGACGCGTTGCAGGGCGGTTTCCCCGCGGTGGGTAGGACGTCCGCCACGTCGCATGGAGCCCTTGTAACTGCGGCTGAGAGGTCTGCCCGCCGGAGTGATGCCGAGGGCGCGTTGGAGTGTGTTGCCTTGGTGGAGTGTGGTGCGGTGTCTGATTGTGGGGCCCGTGTGGCTGCGGCTCAGCAGTCCGCCCCTTGGGGTGATGCCAAGGGCGCGCTGGAGAGTGGTGCCCCGGTGCATTGTGGTGCGGCTTCCGATTGTGCGGCCGCGTTTGGGGCCTGTGTAGCTGCGGCTGAGGGGCCTGCCCGCTGGAGTGATGCCGAGGGCGCGTTGGAGTGTGTTGCCTTGGTGGAGTGTGGTGCGGTGTCTGATTGTGGGGCCCGTGTGGCTGCGGCTCAGCAGTCCGCCCCTTGGGGTGATGCCAAGGGCGCGCTGGAGAGTGGTGCCCCGGTGCATTGTGGTGCGGCTTCTGAAGGTGCCTCTGCTCGGGGTGGTGCCCAGGAGGCGTTGCAGGGGGCCGCCCCGGTGATGTGTGGTCCGAGTTGCGAGGGTGCCTCTACTGGTTGTGATGCCTAGGGCGCGTCGCAGGGTGGTGCCTCGGTGTGTGCGGCGGGGCAGGGGGCGGATTCGGGTGGGCCTTCCGCGGCCGAGGGTGCTGCGTCCCCCGAAGAGACCGGGCTGGCGTCGCTGCATGATGGGGCCGCGTCCACCCAGCGGCATGGTGCCGCCTCGGATGGCGCGGTACAGGGCGTATGCGGCCACGCCTGCGGCGGTGGCGCCGACGGCGGTGGTCAGCGGGTGGCGGCGGGCGCCTTCGGCGGCGTGCACGGCCGCGTCCGGGGTCGCCTCGCGGGCCTTGGCCTTGAGCTGGCCGGCCTTCTGCTGGGCGCGGGCCTTGACGTCGGCGCGCGCGGCGAGGGCCGCGACGGTGGCGCCGAGTTCGGCGCGCGTCTCCTCGACTCGGTGCTGCTGCTCCGCGACCTGCGGATCACGGTCGTAAGTGGTCATCGCCTGCCCCTGGTGCGTTGCTGGATCTCGTGGACGTCGGCCCGAACGCTGTCGGCGGTGCGTACCGGGGGAGTGGCGAGGCGCAGATGCCGCCTGCCCTGCAGGGCCATCAGCCCGGCCACCACGAACAGCACACCGGCCATGATCAGCGCGGCCGCCCAGGCGGGCAGGACGAGGGCCAGGGCGAGCACCGCCGCCGCGACCAGGGCGCCGCCGCCGTAGAGGGCGAGCGCTCCGGCGCCGCCGAACATCTTGGCGGCCTTGGCGGCGCGGCCGCTCTTGTGCCGCAGTTCCAGCTGGGCCAGCCGCAGCTCCTCGCGCACCAGGCGGGCGCTCTGCTCGCTGAGGTGCCGGATCAGCTCGGCGGTCGAGGCTCCGGCCAGGTCTTCGACACGCCGCTCGGTCAGTTGTTCGGACATCGCAACGTCGCCTCCCTTGCACGGGGAGCTCGTCGATACCCGCTCACCAGGGGATTTAACGGGGCGGCCGGGAGTGATCAGGGGGAAGAGTGGGGACCACTTGATTACCGACAACAAGCTGGAACGTCGCCGTTTCACCGACGTTTACCTTGACCAGGGATCATTTGCCTGATGACGGTCGAACCAGGACACCCCCGACAAGGTACGGGAGCGCTGCCCGAAGATCGCTTTCTGGACCGTGAGGAGAGCTGGCTGCGGTTCAACCAGCGTGTCCTGGAGCTCGCCGAGGACCCGACGCTGCCGCTGCTGGAGCGCGTGCGGTTCCTGTCGATCTTCGCCCGCAACCTCGACGAGTTCTTCATGGTGCGGGTCGCCGGGCTGGCCCGCCGGATGGCCACCGGCCTGGCGGTGCAGTCGGCCAGCGGCCGCCAGCCCCGCGAGGTCCTGGAGCGCATCTCCACCGTCGCGCACGAGCTGATGCGGCGCCACGCGACGACCTTCCACCAGGAGATCTGCCCCGCGCTGGCCAAGGAGGGCATCGACATCCTGCGCTGGGACGAGCTGGCGCAGACCGAGCAGGAGCGGCTGCGCAGGCTGTTCCGCGACCGGATCTACCCGGTGCTGACCCCGCTGGTGGTCGACTCGGCGCACCCGTTCCCCTACATCTCCGGCCTGTCGCTCAACCTGGCGGTGATCGTCCGCGATCCGGAGCGGGACGGCACGCTGTTCGCCCGGGTGAAGGTGCCGCCGCTGCTGCCGCGGTTCATCGAGGCGTCCCCCAACCGGTTCACCCCGCTGGAGGACGTGATCGCCGCCCATCTCGGGCAGCTGTTCGTCGGCATGGAGATCGTCGAGCACCACGCGTTCCGGGTGACCCGCAACCAGGACCTGGAGATCGACGAGGACATCAGCGAGGGCCTGCTGCAGGCGCTGGAGCGCGAGCTGCTGCGCCGCCGGTTCGGCCCGGTGGTCCGGCTGGAGGTGGAGAGCTCGATCTCCCCGGAGGTGCTGGAGTTCCTCACCACCGAGCTGGCCATCGACGACAACCAGATCTACCGGCTGGACGGCCCGCTGGACCTGGCCGGCATGGCCGCCATCGCCGACCTGGACCGGCCGGAGCTGAAGTACCCGCCGTTCGTGCCGTCCAAGGAGGCGATCGCGGCCGACGCCGGCATCTTCGCCGCCATCCGCGAACGCGACGTGCTCGTCCACCACCCCTACGACTCGTTCACCACCACCGTGCAGCGGCTGATCGAGGACGCCGCCGCCGACCCCCGCGTACTGGCGATCAAGCAGACGCTCTACCGCACCAGCGGCGACTCCCCGATCGTGGACGCGCTCATCGACGCGGCCGAGGCGGGCAAGCAGGTCGTCGTCGTGGTCGAGCTGAAGGCCCGGTTCGACGAGCGCGCCAACATCGCCTGGGCCCGCAAGCTGGAGCAGGCGGGCTGCCATGTGGTGTACGGGTTCGTCGGGCTGAAGACGCACTGCAAGCTGGCCATGGTGGTGCGCCAGGACGCCGACGGCACGCTGCGCCGCTACTGCCACATCGGCACCGGCAACTACCACCCCAAGACCGCGCGGCTGTACGAGGACTTCGGGCTGCTCACCGCCGACCGCGAGGTCGGCGAGGACGTCAGCGCGCTGTTCAACCACCTGACCGGCTACTCGCGGCAGACCTCGTTCAAGCGGCTGCTGGTGGCCCCGCACAGCCTGCGCTCGGGGCTGGTGCTGCGCATCGAGCGCGAGATCGAGCACCACCGCGCCGGACGGCCCGCCCGCATCCGCGTCAAGTGCAACGCCCTGGTCGACGAGGTGATCATCGACGCGCTGTACCGGGCGTCGCAGGCGGGCGTGCCGGTGGACATCTGGGTGCGCGGCATCTGCGCGCTGCGCCCGGGGCTGCCGGGGCTGTCGGAGACGATCCGGGTGCGCAGCGTGCTGGGCCGGTTCCTGGAGCACTCCCGGGTGTTCGCCTTCGAGCACGGCGGCGACCCGGAGGTGTGGCTGGGCAGCGCCGACCTGATGCACCGCAACCTGGACCGGCGGGTCGAGGCCCTGGTCCGGGTGACCGACCGGTCGCACCGGGCCGACCTCATCCGGCTGATCGACCAGGCCATGGACGACGACACCGCGACGTGGTGGCTGGACGGCGACGGCACGTGGACGCGCCGGTCCACCATGGTGAACGGGAAGCTGCTGGACATCCAGACGCACCTGGTCCGCAGCCACCGCTGGAGGACCGTCGATGGCTGACCCGCGCCCCGACGCGCCCGGCACCCTCCGCCTTCTCGGCGGACCCGGCCCCGGAGGCGGGACGCGGCCGCCCATCCGCGCGGCGGGCGCCGTGCTGTGGCGCCCGGGCGACGGCCTCGGCACCGACGGCACGCCCGCCCCCGAGGTCGCGCTGGTCCACCGCCCGCACCACGACGACTGGTCGTTCCCCAAGGGCAAGCTGGAGCGGGACGAGCACGTGCTGCGCGGCGCGATCCGCGAGGTCGAGGAGGAGACCGGCGTCGTGGCGCGGCTCGGGCGCCGCCTGCCCACCTGCGTCTACCCCAAGGACGGCCGCACCAAGTACGTCGACTACTGGGCGGCGCGGGCCGTGTCGTCGGCGCGGTTCACCCCGAACGACGAGGTGGACGAGCTGGTCTGGCTGCCGGTGGCCGAGGCCGAGCGGCGGCTCACCTACCCGCTGGACGCCGACCTGCTGCGCGAGTTCGCCGCCGGGCCGCCGGTGACGCGGCCGCTGGTGATCCTGCGGCACGCCACGGCGGGCGAGAAACGCGACTGGAACGGTCCGGACGAGCTGCGCCCCCTGGACGAGCCGGGCCGCGCCCAGGCCCGGACGCTGGCCGACCTGCTGTTCGCCTACGGCCCCGGGCGGCTGGTCAGCTCGGCGACGGCGCGCTGCGTGGAGACGCTGCTGCCGTTCGCGCGCCGCACCGGTTCCGAGATCGTCATCGACCGGGCGTTCACGATCGGCGTCACCGACGCCGGGCGGGCGTGCGCCCGCCTGCTCGACCTGGCCGTCGCGACCGAGGGGGCGGCCGCGCCCGAGCCGCTGGTGGTCTGCACGCACGGCGAGATCGTGTCCGAGCTGGTCACCTTCCTGTGCCGCGAGCTGGGCGGGACGGAACCCGACGACCCCGCGCTCGGCAAAGGGGCGTTCTGGACGGTGCACGTGTCGGCTCCGAGCGACGGCACGGCACCGGCCCTGGCGGCGCTGGAACGCCACGCCTGCTAGAAGTCGGGCGCGCCGATCCGCTGCCAGATCCGTTCCAGGTCGTCCAACGACGCCTGCGCCTCGCAGCGCTCCGCCCCGTACAGCACGCCCACGGTGAACGCCTCCGCGGGAGTGCGCACCCGTGCGGCGATCTCCCGCAGCCGCGCCATGGCGATCACCCCGTCCTGGTGGCCGCCGAACACCTCCTGCACGCGGCGAGCGTCTCGGGCGGCCCGTGCCGCGGCGTCCCCGAGGACCGGAACGGCCGCTTCCGCCGCGTACCGGGCCCGCTTGGCGGCCCTGCGGGTCTCGTGCCGCGCCTCGTCGGCGTCCTCGGCGGTGGCGATCGCGGCGTGCGCCTTCTCCATCCGCCGCCACGCCCGGGCCACCGGCCCCGGCAGCTCCTTGGCGGCCCGGCGGGCGGCGCGGTCGGTCAGCGGCGGGGCTTCGGCCAGCCGCTCCAGCGCGTCCAGCAACGCGAAGTAGCGCGGCTCCTTGAGCGCCGCGTTGAGCCGCCGGTACGCCGACCTCTCCTCGCGGGCGATGTCGTCCAGCCACTCCCGCCCGGCGCCGCCGGCGTCCAGCTCGTCCAGCCGCGCGGTGAACCGCATGCGCAGCACCTCCAGGTCGCGGACCTCGCCGAGCACCCCGGCCAGCCACCGCAGCTCGGACCGCAGCGGATCGACGTGCTCGCGCACCAGCAGCGGCCGGTAGCTCCGCAGCGTGCTGCGGATGCGGCGGACCGCGACCCGCATCTTGTGGACCGCGTCCTCCTCGGCCACCCGCGCCTTGGGGTCGTACGTGAGGATGGCCGCGACCTGGGCGGCCAGATACGCCTGCACGGCCGCGCCCGCCGAGCCGTCGTCGACCGGCGCCGGCGGGGCCTGCGGGACGGCGCCGTCCAGCAGCCGTCCGAGCTTGGACGACGACGCCGACCGCCGCGCCCCGGCCTTGCGCAGCCGCTTGCCCGCGGCCTTCAGCAGCCCCGGCTTCCCGCTGCCCAGCTCGACCTCGATCTCCCGCCAGGACGTGCCGGTCTCGCGGTCGTCCCGCAGGTCGTGGCCGGTGACCGCGTCGTCGGCCACCTCGGCGAGCACCGCGCCGTCCTCGTCCAGCAGCGGCAGCACGGTGCGCTCGGTCTCGAGCGTGGCGACCGGCCGCAGCTGCGCACCGCGCGTGTAGGCGGCCACCAGGTTCGCCAGCCGGGCCGGGACGACCCGCGCCCGCCCGAGCGGCGCGCGCGTCTCCGCCCTGCTGTCCGGGCCGACCGGCATCTTCAGGTGCCAGCCCGCGTCATCGCCGCCGCGCCGCCGCCGCAGGGTGATGCCGCGCGCGGCGAGCCGCAGGTCGTCGGTGTCGAAGTAGGTGGCGTGCAGGTGGTGCGACCGCGCCGGTCCCACGGCGGCCACCCCGGGCAGGTCGGACAGCTCGGGCAGCGTGAAGTCGGTGTCCGCGTCGTACTTGCGCTCGATCTCCACCTGCTCCGCTGTCACGGCATCACGCCCTTTGCGTCGTGGGTTGGTTTTCATGCTGCCAGGTCAACAGCGGAAACTGAACGGACGTACCGGCGATGTACTCGTCTTTCCTTTTGGCCCGGCTTTCACCGGCGGTTGCTGTCTGGCCGAGTCGATCTCCCCACCGGGAAGGCTGCGCTCCCTTGATGCTCGCCGTCGGCCTGCCCTCCGCCGCCGTCACCGCGTCGTCGACACGAAGATGCTGCCGCGGGCGCGCACGACCTGTCGTCCACACTCGCTGTACTCGGGCACGTCCCGCCGGCCGCTCCAGGACGAGTACGAGGACCCGGACCGTCCCGGCCACCCGCGTCCATGCCCGCCTGGCGCGCCGTCACCGCCGACGCCCTGACCTCGCGCTGGGACCTCGCGCTGGGACCAGGACATCCCCATCCCCGACAAGGACCGGTGGCGCGACCCCCGCGTCCGCGCCGCCTACCAGCGCGAGGCCCTCCGCGCCGACCCCGCGAGCGACGACCGCGACCCGCCCGGCTTGCGCACCCCACCGGCCCCTCGGCGAGGCCTTCTGCCTCGCCCAGGGACGCCAGTTCTGGGACGCCAGCCTGATCGATGCCCGCACCCTGGTCATCCGCAGCGAACGCGACTTCTGGTCCCGCCCCGAGGACGTCACCCGCCTGATGGACCACCTCGCCGGCGCCCCCCGGACCCGCACCGTCACCCTGCCGGACGCCATCCACCACGTCCATCTGGACCGCCCCGAACGCGGCCTCTTCCAACTGCTGTCCGAAGTCACCACGTTCCTCAGGGGCTGAACGGGATGGCATGCGGGAGCTGCCCGCCTGCCGATACGGCCGCTCCGACATCGTGGGAACGCAGCGAGAAGCCGACGTCGCCGTGCACGCCGCCGCCCCGCCGTCAGGGCCCCACGCCGAAACCCGTCCAGATCACCGCCTTGGTCCGGCAGACGTGCGATGGCCGGCACCGAACCCGAGCCGGCCTGCCCCCGATTCTGCGAGTCCGCCCGCGACGTTGGGGCCGCACGGAGCCGCCGCCGTAGCTGTTGAGGGCTGCCGTCCGGCCGTCTCAGCCGCCGTCCGGGGCTCGGCGGGTGTCGTTGGCATCGGTGCCGTGGCGTCCTGCCCAGGTCTGCGGGCCCGCCCGTGCGGTGCGGGGGTGGCCGAACAGAACGCCGAACAGAACATCGTAGAGGTGGGACTCGCACGAAACGGCCATTGCGGGAAGTGACCTGGGTCCTGTCGGCGGGGGTGAGTAAGAGAAACCCCAGCTCACTTTGCAGAACTGGTCAACAAGGTTCAAATCTCAATCTAATGACCGTATGCGGTCAAAACTCCCGGTTGTGTGCGGGCGGGTCGGCTTCTTAGTGTCAAGGAGGCGGACCGATCCGTGGGAAGGAACTGTCACGCGGGCCGCCGTCGCTCCTTCATGGCGGCGACATCCCGGCCACAAATCGGGATGTCGCCGCGCCGGGCGCCGCGGACCGTGGCAGGCGAATTCCAGGGGGTTTCCACATGTGCGTGCGGAAGACGCTGGCCGTCATCGGGGGAATGGTCGCGATTCCGTGGGCGGCGCCGGCCGCCGCCGAGGCGACGGAGCCGGTCGGCGGCTACCGGCTCACCGTCGCCCCGGTGCAGGGGACGGGCCGGGTCGCGAGCGTCAGCTTGCGGTGCGGGCCGGACGGAGGGTCTCACCCTGCCCCGAAGCGAGCCTGTGACCAGCTGCGACGCGTCAACGGCAAGGTGGCGCGCCTGCCGGAGCGGCCCGGCCGGTGCACGCTCGAGTACGCGCCTGTGCGGGTCCGTGCGCACGGGACCTGGAAGGGCAGGCCGCGTGTCTACTCCCGGACCTTCGCCAACCGGTGCGCGGCCATCCGGGGCACCGGCGGCGTGCTGTTCAAATTCTGAGGCTTCCCTGGAAGACCCACCGGGGTGGCTGGGTCGGCGAGTCGTCGGTGTGGAAGGTGTGCGGGGTTCCACGCCGACGACTCGCCATGAAATGTGCGAGGTATTTCCATCGATGTTCCCATATATTGCCGTCGCGGGTGTCGCGGCGCTTTCCCTGACGTCTCCGGCGTCCTCCGAAATGCTCGTCTCGTACACGCGGAGCGGCGGTTTCGCCGGTGTCGGCGAAACGGTCGTCGTCCACCGCGACGGAACGGTCACCACCGGCCGAGGACGTACCGCCGAATTCACACTGGACGAGGCGCGGTTCCGCGACCTCCGCCAGGCGCTGGACGGCGTCACCACCCGGACGTCCTCGCGCCGTTGGTGCAACATCCCTGACCACTTCACCTACACGCTCGCCCACCGCGGCTGGCGCGCGACCCGCTGCCACCGGCTCCCCGAGGACTGGCGCCCGGTCGTCACCCGTCTTGAGGCTCTGCTCCGTTCACCGGCGCGCCCCCGGTGAGCGCCTGGAGGGCTGCCCCGTCTGAACGACCGCCTGCGGGCCGCGTCTCGTATCACACCGCTATGGCGTGTCCGGCGGAGCATGGTGGAGCGGTGGTCCCGGCCCGGTGGTGCGCGCTTGGCCTGGCGGGTGGCGCTGCCGCGTCGGTGCTTCAGTCGGGTTGGTGACGGTGCGGCGCCGGAGGCGGAGGGGCGGCTGCCGTCCCGGCCCGCTTGCACATGGCGGCGGTGCCGCACGGGCGGTGGACGATCCGGCTGCCGAGATCCGCCGGACAGGGCCCGAGGCGTGTCCGGCGGATCGTGGTGGGTCCGCAGCGGCGCGGTGGCGGGGTGCTCCGGCCGGGTGGTGCAGGCCGGGCCCGGTGTGGGGAGCGATGCCGGGCCTCATTTCGGGGTGGGCGGTGCGGCGTTCGACCGCGATGCCGTGGGGCGGCGGACGCCTCCGAGTGCCGACCTGCTGCCTCTCAAGATCAACCACAGCCGTACACCAGGATCCACCGGACATGGCCTAGCCCGCGTGGCTCGACCGTGGGTGCGCCGTGGCCAGTGCGTCCGGAGTGTGGGGAACCCGGGGGCGGGGGGTGGAGTCGTAGACCGGGAAGATCCGGACGGGCGTGAGAGGGGCGGCATGACCAGGACGTGGCATGAGGAACAGGCGTGCCGGGTGGCCGCGGAGGGCGGGGATACCGAGGCGCAGGCGCAGCTCGGGCTGATGTGCGAGCGGGACGGTCGCGCGGAGGAGGCCGAACGTTGGTATGCCGCCGCGGCCGAGTCCGGTCATGTGATGGCCATGAAGTACCTCGGCACGCTGCTCAGCGGCACGGGGCGCACGGGGGAGGCCGAGCGGTGGCTGCGGGCCGCGGCCGACGCGGGCGAGGTGCAGGCGATCGTCAATCTCGGGGCGCTGCTGCTGCGCGATCCGCAGCGCGCGGGCGAGGCCGAGGAGCTGTTCCGCCGGGCGGCGCAGCTGGGGGTCGTCCACGGAATGGTCAATCTGGCGGTCATGTGCGCCGATTCCGGGCGGGACGCCGAGGCGCGCGGGTGGTTCGAGCGGGCGGCCGAGGCCGGGGACACCGAGTCGATGCTGCATCTCGGACGCACGGCGCAGGGGGAGGGCCGGGCGGAGGAGGCCGAGCACTGGTACACGCGGGCGGCCGAGGCGGGCGACCCCGCGGCCATGACGGAGCTGGCCCGGTGGTGCGCGTCCGGGCGGCGCATGGAGGAGGCCGAGCGCTGGCACCGGGCCGCAGCCGAGACGGGCCGGGCGCTGTCGGTGACGAACCTGGGCGTCTTCCTGGCGCAGTCGGGACGGCTGGAGGAGGCGGAGCGCTGGCTCCGGCAGGCCGCCGACGCCGGGGAGCCGCAGGCCATGTTCAATTTGGGCGTCCTGCTCGGCGAGACGGGACAGGCGGCGGACAGCCGCGACTGGTACGGGCGGGCCGCCGAGCACGGCCACCTGGACGCCATGTACAACCTCGGCAACGACCTGGTCGAAACCGACCCGGAGCGGGCCGAGTCGTGGCTGCGGCGGGCGGCCGAGGCCGGGCACATCCCGGCGATGTTCAATCTGTGCGTGCTGCTGAACGGGCAGGGCCGCTACCGCGAAGCCGTCCCCTACCTGATGAAGGCGGCCGACGCCGGATACCCGCCCGCGATGAACGCCGCCGCCCGCGACCTGCTCGACCAGCGGCGCTACGACGAGGCCGAGCCGCTGCTGCGCGGCGCCGCGGACGCGGGCATTCCGGCGGCCTTCCGCAACCTGGGCAGGCTGCTGAAGGAGACCGGCCGTCTCGACGAGGCCGAGACGTGGCTGCGCCGCGCCGCCGACGCCGAGGACGTGGAGGCGGTCACCCTGCTGATGGATCTGCTGGTCCGGTCGGGCCGCAACGAGGAGGCCACCCGGTGGCTCCAGTGGCTCGTCCAGCGCGGCCACGCCCGGCCGGCCTGACCGCAAGGGACGGCCGGGCCGCCCGGACGAGGAGCCCGGGCGGCCCGGCGGTGGTCAGCGACCGCGCTGCAGTTGGCGGTTCGGCATCCGGCGGGCGTTGCGGCGCTGCTGCGCGAACACGGCCGCCTTCGGGTCGCGGTACTTGTTGCGCTTCTTGCTCTTTTTTCCGGCCTTGGAAACGAAATCGCCGGACTCGGGGTGCGGGTGAACGGCACGCATGAGGAATTACCTCCGGGCAGGCTCGAGAAACGGCCGTACCGGGTCGGCGCACATCGGCGCAGGCCGAAAAAGGGCCCGTGCGGACACGCGTCGGACGGCCGTGCAGATGACTGGATGAAAACGCGCCGGGCAGACGTCAGCGCTGGTGAGAGGCTTGACCCGGCGGCTGGTGAGATGAGGGATGGGGAGCGGGGCGGCGTATGCGCCGCGGTCGGCTCAACCCAGAAGGAATCACAGCTCCATGCGCTGAATATTAGCCTGATCGGGGTGTTCGGTGTCAACTACGGTTTCGCGCATTTTTTTGGGCGCCCCGCCGCGCCGAACCGGGGGCGCCCGCACGTGCCGGCCCGCACTCAGGAGCGGGCGGCCTCGACGTCCTTCAGGATCTGCTTGCGGACCCGGGCCGGCAGGCGGTCGATGTAGAGCTTGCCGTTCAGGTGGTCGGTCTCGTGTTGCAGGCAGCGGGCCAGCAGGCCGGTGCCCTCGACCGTGACGGGGGCGCCGGTGACGTCGAAGCCGTGGCAGGTGGCCCGGTCGGGGCGGGCCACGGGGGCGTGGGCGCCCGGCACCGACAGGCAGCCCTCCTCGCCGTCGTCCAGTCGCCGGTCGGGGCCGTCGGGCAGGACGAGCGTGGGGTTGACCACGACGCCCTTCTGCCGCCGGTCGTCCTCGTCCGGGCAGTCGTAGACGAACACGCGCAGGTCCACACCGATCTGGTTGGCGGCCAGGCCCACCCCGTCGGCCTCGTACATGCTGGCGAACATGTCGTCCACCAGGCGCGCCAGCTCCTCGTCGAACTGTGTGACGGTGCGGCATGGGCGGTGCAGCACGGGCTCGCCCACCAGTGTGATCGGTCTCGCCTGTCCGGCCATCTGACGCCCTCCCTCGGTCCGCTTGCATCGTAGGCGCATGCGGGTACGGACGCGGCCCGCGGACGGATCACCCGGGTGAGACGGCCGTGCGCGGGTACGGCGGTCTGGAAGGACCGGCCGTACGAGAGCACGGGGAACAGCGATGATCACCACCGGTGTCACGGTCGCGCTCCCGGACGCGGCCCTGGACGGCGACCTCGTGGTGCCCGACCGGGCCGACGGGGTCGTGCTGTTCGCACACGGCAGCGGGAGCTCGCGGTTCAGCCCGCGCAACCGCGCCGTGGCGTCCGGGCTGAACACCGCCGGGTTCGGCACGCTGCTGCTGGACCTGCTCACCGCCGACGAGGAGCGCGTGGACGCCGAGACGGCCGCGCTGCGCTTCGATATCGGCCTGCTGGCGCGGCGGCTGGTGGGCGCCGTCGACTGGCTGGGGGAGCAGCCCCAGACCGCGGGCCTGCCCATCGGCCTGTTCGGCGCCAGCACCGGCGCGGCGGGCGCGCTGGCCGCGGCCGCCGAGCGGCCCGACGCGGTCAAGGCCGTCGTGTCGCGGGGCGGCCGCCCCGACCTGGCGGACGACGCGCTGGGGCGGGTGCGGGCGCCCGTCCTGCTGATCGTGGGCGGCGCCGACCCGCGGGTACTGGAGCTGAACGACCTGGCCAGGCACCGGCTGCGCGCCGCCCACCAGTTGAAGATCGTCCCGAGGGCGACCCACCTGTTCGAGGAGCCGGGCGCGCTGGAGCAGGTCACCGAGCTGGCCACCCGGTGGTTCGCGACGCACCTGAGGCCATGAGGCTGCTGGAGGACGGGCCGTACCGCTACCGGATCGAGCCCACCGGCGGGATGCGCGTCCCCGGGGTGGTGTTCGCCTCCCGGACGCTGCTGCACGGCGCGGACCAGGCGCTCGAACAGGTCGCGAACGTGGCGCGACTGCCCGGCGTGGTGGAGGCTTCCTACGCGATGCCGGACGTCCACTGGGGCTACGGCTTCGCGATCGGCGGGGTGGCCGCCACCGACCCGGCCGAGGGCGGGGTCGTCTCACCGGGCGGCGTCGGGTTCGACATCTCCTGCGGGGTGCGGCTGCTGGCCGCCGACGTCGACGGCGCCGGGCTGCGGCCCGTGCTGGCGGACGTCATGGACGCCCTCGACGTCGCCGTGCCGCGCGGCATGGCCAAGGGCGCCGTCTGGAGGCTGCACGACGCCAAGGAGATGGACGGCGTCCTCACCGGCGGCGCGCGGTTCGCGGTCGAACGCGGCCACGGCGTCCAGCGCGACCTGGACCGCTGCGAGGACGGCGGCGTCGTCGCCGGCGCGGACCCCGGGCAGGTCGGGACCCGCGCCGTGGAACGCGGCCTCGGGCAGGTCGGCAGCCTCGGCTCCGGCAACCACTTCCTGGAGGTGCAGCGGGTCGCCGAGGTGTACGACGAGGCCGTGGCCGCGGCGTTCGGGCTGCGCCGCGGCCAGATCTGCGTGATGATCCACAGCGGGTCGCGCGGGCTCGGCCACCAGATCTGCACCGACCACGTGCAGGTCATGGAACGGGAGATGCCCCGGCACGGCATCCGCGTGCCGGACCGCCAGCTCGCCTGCGCGCCCGTCGAGTCGCCCGCCGGACGCGCGTATCTCGGCGCGATGGCGGCGGCGGCCAACTACGGGCGCGTCAACCGGCAGCTGCTCGCCCAGGCCGCGCGGCGGGTGTTCCAGCGGATCGCGGGCGTGCGGCTCGACCTGGTGTACGACGTGTCGCACAACCTCGCCAAGCTGGAGGACCACCGGATCGGCGGGCGGCGGCGCCGGGTGTGCGTGCACCGCAAGGGCGCCACGCGGGCCTTTCCGCCGGGCCACCCCGAACTGCCCCCGGATCTGCGCGACGTCGGCCAGCCGGTCCTTGTCCCCGGGACGATGGGCACCGCGTCCTACGTGCTCACCGGCGTCACGGAAGGGCGGGCGTTCCATTCCGCCTGCCACGGCGCCGGGCGCGTGCAGAGCCGTCACCAGGCCGCGCGCGGCGTCAGCGGACGCGACCTGCGGGCCCGGCTGGAGTCCGGCGGCATCGCGGTGCGCGCCGCGTCCTGGCGCGGCCTCGCCGAGGAGGCGCCCGCCGCCTACAAGGACGTCACCGCCGTCATCGAGGCCACCGAGGGCGCCGGACTGTGCCGCAAGGTCGCCCGGCTGGTGCCTGTGGGCGTCGTCAAGGGCTGACGCCGCGGGCGCCGGGCTCAGACGTCCACCGTCACCGCGCACGCCCACGTGCCGTGCCGCTCGGCGAAACTCAGGCCGTGCAGGGAGGCCGCCTTCGGGACCGCGCCGGTCGCCTCGGCCCGCCGCGCGTCCCCGACCGTCAGCCGCAGCCGGAGCCGGTCGCCGTCGCGGGCCGCGACGTCGGCGGCCAGGACGAGCTCGCCGGCGGCGTCGAGCCGGTAGATCACCTCGTCGAGCGCGGCGACCAGCAGGTCCGCGTCCGCGGCGGGGCCGATCTCGGCTTCGCGCACGCCCAGCGGCGGGACCTTCGAGCGGTCGGCGAACGCGTCCACCAGCCCGGCCACGGCCTCGGCGACGCAGCCCTCGCGTGTCGGCGCCCACGCCTCGATCCGCAGGTCGGCGGTGTGCGGCGCCGTCCGGTGACCGGACGCCGCGTTCGTCTCACCGGCCATGCGTCCACCACTACCCCGGCTCCCCTCGTTCAGCCGCGCGGCCGGGACCGGCCCGCGTCGTCGCCCCGAATGCCTTGCGGGGCCCGACGCAGGCGACCACAATCGCGGAATGCCGGTCTCCACCACCACCCGTCAGACCCTCGCACTGGACTCCCTCACCGGCCTCTCGGTGGGCGACGCCTTCGGCGAACGGGGCTTCGAGCCCCACCTGCGGGTCACGTCGCCCACGTGCACGGACGGCCGGTGGCCCTGGACCGACGACACCCAGATGGCCTGCTCGGTGCTGGACGTCCTGACGCGGTTCGGCGAGATCGACCAGACCATCCTGGCCCGCGCGTTCGCCGAACGCGCCGAGCCCCACCGCAACTACGGCTACGGCGCCATCCAGCTGATCGACGGGATCCGGCGCGGCGGCGAGTGGCGCGCCCTGAGCCGGGGGCTGTTCAAGGGGTCCGGGTCGTGGGGCAACGGCGGCGCGATGCGGATCGCCCCCCTCGGCGCCTGGTTCCACGACGACCTCGACCGGGCCGCCGCGCAGGCCGCCGCCGCGTCCGAGGTCACCCACGCCCATCCGGAGGGCGTCGCGGGCGCGGTCGCCATCGCCGTGGCCGCCGCCCACGCGGCCGCGGCACGCGGCGGGACGCTGGCCGGGCCGGAGCTGATCGACACGGCGCTGGCCCACGTCACCGAGGGCTACGTGCACGACGGCCTGCGCCGGGCCAAGGAGCTGCTGGACCGCCCCGCCGCCGAGGTCGCCGCCGAACTCGGCAACGGCTCGCAGATCAGCGCCCCCGACACGGTGCCGTTCGCGCTGTGGACGGTCGCCACCCGGCTGGACGACTATCCGGCGGCGCTGCGGACGTGCGTCGAAGTGGGCGGCGACATGGACACCATGGCCGCCATCGTCGGCGGCGTCATCGCCGCCCACCACGGCACGTCCTGTATCCCCGAGGAGTGGCTGGAGGCCCGCGAGCCGCTGCCCGGCTGGCTCTGGAGCTGACCCGCCGGCGCCGATGCGGGCGCGCGCCGTCGCGTGCGGGGCGGCCCGGTCGGTCGCCCGCGCCCGCATTATCTGAAGATCGTTCTCAATTGGGCGGCGGGGCGGCGCCGACGGAAGCGTTTGAGGAATCAACCCTCCTGCGGGATGATGTGAGCTATTGCACAGCCCGCCTCGTTCGTCAATCGGAACGAGCTGGTCCGGATGGCCTCACGTGGCCACGCCTGATCAGCGGACACCTGGCTGACCACTGGTTTTATGTCGAGTTTACCGGGCTCGCCATGGCATGTAACAGCAGATCGTCTTGACTTGTGATCGGCGGTTGGTTTTAGCTGCTATCCATGAGTTCGTGGCAAACTGATAGTTTGTGATAGTAGGCGAGTCCGCCTCGGGTGGCTCCGGGGTGCCGGTGGACCGCGGCGTTCGGCGCGTGGATCGGCAGGTGGCGAGCACGTCCGTCGGCCGCGGCATCGCCACCCCCACCACCCCCGCCGCTCCCGGCGCCGCCCCGCGGGACGCCCTCCGGTCCCATTCGGGATCACTCCAGTCAGCCCTCCGAGCCTGCCAGGGATGCCGTTGACGCTGCTCTTAGTCCTGTGTCCGCGGAAGCGAACGGGCGATGACCGGCCCGTCGACGAAGTCTCCGACGCGATATACCACTGATCTTTCCAGGCGCGTCGTGCCCGCGTCCCGATGACAACCAGCGCATAGCACTGCGATGAGGCGTGCCCGGCGGACGGCGCCGTCCGCCGGGCCGGTGAGCGGTGCCCGGAAATTTGTGGACCAAGTCCATTCCAGCAGGTCGTGTCCACGCCCATCCGAAAGGGAACGGTCGAATGGCGGGAAGAATGGTGTGCGCCGCGCGGGATTGCGAGCGGACGGCCGGGCCGCGTTCGCGGGGGCAGGCGCCCCCGGTCGCCCCGCGGCTGTGCGTGCGGTGCCGCCGGCGCGTCGAGGCGGACCTGAGGCGGCTGCCCGTGCTGTACGCCGAGTGCGAGCAGGCGCTCGTGCCGTCCTCGTGGATGCTGACCGAGCGGATCACCGGCGGTCGGCGGACCGGGCCGGCGCTCGATGAGGCCCTGATGGCGGCCCGCTCCGACATGCTCGCCGTGCTCGCCTGCTGGGCGGGACTGGTCGCCGAGCAGCGGCGGGTGGCGCGGCCGGCCCGGCGCGAGGTCGGCGACCTGTGCCGGTATCTGGTGCGGCATCTGGACTGGCTGCTGGCCCACGACGGCGGCGCCGAGTTCGCCGCCGAGATCGTGGCCGTGGCCGACCAGGCGCGCCGGGCGCTGCACGGCCCGAAGGCGGTCCGCCGCGTCCTCGGCACGTGCGTGCACACCGGCTGCGACGGCGAGATGTACGCGTTGAGCGGGAGCGGAGAGGAGGTGCGGCCCACCGACGTCCGATGCGACCGAGGGCATACGTGGCCACCGAGCCGGTGGCTGGAGCTGTTCGCCCGGATGAACCAGGATCAGATTTCGCGACGTGTCAAGGAGATCCGATGATTGCCAGGTCGCAACCGCGCCGCGCGGTTCCCACCGAGCTCGCCGCCCTCGCCGCGGGAGTCTCCGAAGCGACCATCCGCAAATGGGCGAGCCGGGGGAAGCTGACCCGCTACGGAACCCCCGGCCGTGCACTGTACGACCTTGACGAGCTGGCCGTGATAATCGCTTCCCCTCGCCGGTCGCCGACCTCGTCCCGCGTTCGATCCGCCGAAATCTGAGCTCCGCTCGGTGGGTTGACCGGCGTGCCCGGTGAGCGCACCGATCCCCCTCGGATCACGGGGTGCGAAAGCACAGGAGAAGGGGGCGCCGCCCGACCGCCACGCGCGGCCGGGCGGCGCCCCCTTCGCGTTGCGGACGGCGCCCCCGATCCGTCGCCTCCCCGCACCGAAACGGTGAACATGCAGGTCAGAGGGGTGCATGCGGTGGGGGTTGACAGTCGAGCGGGGCGGATGTCACGCTCTTGCTGCCAGGCGAGGGCTGCCCGAATCCTCCCGGCCCGATCGTCGGCGGCGCATTTTCCCCGCCGCCCTTCCCGCCGTTACCGCTCCGCTTTCCGCGGGTGAGTGCCGGCGCTTTTTCGATCTCACGACCGACTTTTATCGCCATCGGCCGGACCGTGTCCGCAAACGGTCCGGCCGTCGTCATGTCCGGGCACCGTCCCGTCTCGCACGAAAGGAACCCACGATGGCGACTGCGATCACCATTGACGACCTCGGGCGCATTCTGCGCGAGGCGGCGGGCATCGAACTGGGACCCGGCGCCGCCGACCAGCCCTTCGCCGACCTCGGCTACGACTCGCTGGCACTGCTGGAGACCGGCAGCCGCATCGAGCGCGAGTACGGCGTCCGGCTGGACGACGACACGCTCACCGAGGTCGAGACGCCGGCCGCGCTGCTGGACGTGGTGAACCGGCATCTCGCGGCGGCCGGCGCCGCCTGACCCCCGCGGCGACCACGCATCCATCCGCCCCGAATCCCCAGACCGCCGACGCCCGGCGCACCGGCACCCCGGCCTGGGCCCTGCATCCGGCCCGGACCACTGGCGCCTCGGCTTGGGTACCGGCGCCTCGGCTTGGGTACCGGCGCCTCGGCTTGGGCACCGGCACCTCGGCGTGGCCACTGGCACCCAGCTTGTGTCGGCACGCCGGCCTGGGCGCTGGCACCCGGGGTGCAGGCGCTCGGAACACCGGTAACCGGGGCATCGGCGCCCCGGGGCGCCGGCAGTCGGAACGCGGATACGCGGGGGACCCGGTATTCGAGGCGCCGGTGCCGGGACCGGCGCGCAGGCACTCAGCAGGGCACCGACACCACCAGGGAGAGAGCATGCCGAACCAAGCAGACCTCGTCGCGATCGTCACCGGCGGCACCAGCGGAATCGGGCTGGCGGTGACCCGGCTGCTGGCCGAACAGGGACACCGCGCGTACCTCTGCGCGCGGTCCGCCGACAGCGTTCGGGACACGGTCAAGCAGCTGCGCGGCGAAGGGCTGGAGGTGGACGGAACCGCGTGCGACGTCCGCGACGCCGCGCAGATCCGCGCGTTCGTCCAGGCCGCCGTGGACCGCTACGGCACGATCGACGTGCTGGTCAACAACGCGGGCCGCAGCGGCGGCGGGGTCACCGCCGACATCGCCGACGAGCTGTGGTTCGACGTCATCAACACCAACCTCAACAGCGTCTTCCTCATGACGCGCGAGGTGCTGAACACCGGCGGGATGCGCCGCAAGTCGCGCGGCCGCATCATCAACATCGCCTCGACGGCGGGCAAGCAGGGCGTGGTGCTGGGCGCCCCCTACTCGGCCTCCAAGCACGGCGTCGTCGGGTTCACCAAGGCGCTGGGCAACGAGCTGGCGCCGACCGGGATCACGGTGAACGCGGTCTGCCCCGGCTATGTCGAGACCCCGATGGCCCAGCGGGTCCGGGAGGGCTACGCGGCGGCCTGGGACACCAGCGAGGAGGCCGTCCTGGAGAAGTTCCAGGCCAAGATCCCGCTGGGCCGCTACTCCACCCCGGAGGAGGTCGCCGGCCTGGTCGGCTACCTGGTCTCCGACACCGCGGCGTCGATCACCTCCCAGGCGCTCAACGTCTGCGGCGGCCTGGGCAACTTCTGAGCCCGCCGCCCGGCCCCTCTGACCCGACCGCGCGTCCCGGCCACGGCCGAGACCGCGCCCAGAACACGGCCCGCCAACCCCGAAGGAGAACAGATGGCGACCGACGGCGTCCGCGAGGTGGAGCACGAGATCACCGTGGCCGCCCCCGCGGCCCAGGTGTACGACCTGATCGCCCAGGTGGAGAACTGGCCCCGGCTGTTCCCGCCGACCGTGTACGTCGACCACGTCGACAAGGGCGACACCGAGGAGCGCATCCGCATCTGGGCCACCGCCAACGGCGAGATCAAGAACTGGACGTCGCGGCGGCGGCTCGACCGCGAGCGGCTGCGCATCGAGTTCCGCCAGGAGGTGTCCAGCCCGCCGGTGGCGGCCATGGGCGGCACCTGGATCATCGAGCCGCTGACGGCGGACACGTCCCGGGTCCGGCTGCTGCACGACTACCGCGCGGTGGACGACGACCCCGAGAAGCTGGCCTGGATCGACCGGGCCGTCGACCGCAACAGCACCGCCGAGCTGGCCGCCCTGAAGAGCAATGCCGAGTTGGTCGCCGGAGAGCAGGACGTCCTGCTGTCGTTCGAGGACACCGTCGAGATCGACGGGTCCGCCAAGGACGTCTACGACTTCCTCAACGAGGCGAACCTGTGGAAGGAGCGGCTGCCGCACGTCGCCGAGGTCCGCCTGACCGAGGAGACGCCGGGCCTGCAGGTGCTGCGGATGGACACCCGCACCAAGGACGGCTCCACCCACACCACCGAGTCGGTGCGGGTGTGCTTCCCGCACCACAAGATCGTCTACAAGCAGCTGGTGCTGCCCGCGCTGATGAACCTGCACACCGGCTACTGGCTGCTGACCGAGCACGACGGCGGTGTCACCGCGACGTCCCAGCACACGGTGATCATCAACACCGACAACATCGCCAAGGTGCTCGGCGAGGACGCCGACCTGGACCGGGCCCGCACGTTCGTGCGGACCGCGCTCAGCGGCAACAGCTCCGCGACCCTCGGCCATGCCAAGGAGTACGCCGAGAGCCGCCGCTGACCCCGCCGGCCCCGCCCGTCGACCCCGCTCCGTTCACCCACCCCGTTCACCCGCCCCGCCGCCCGCGGCTCCGTCGGGGCGGCACCCGACGCAAGAGGAGGACGATGGACACCCAGGTCATCATCGTGGGCGCGGGCCCGGTCGGGCTCATGCTCGCAGGCGAGCTGCGGCTCGGCGGGGCGGAGGCGGTGGTGCTGGAGCGGCTGCCCGCGCCCACCGCCGAGTCGCGCGCCTCCACCCTGCACGCCCGCACGATGGAGATCTTCGCCCAGCGCGGCCTGCTGGAGCGGCTCGACGGGATGCCGCCCAACGACCTGCGGGGCCACTTCGGCGGCATTCCGCTCGACTTCTCCGGGCTGCGCACGCCCTACCCGGGGCAGTGGAAGGTTCCGCAGACCCGCACCGAGGAACTGCTCGGCGGATGGGCCGCCGAGCTGGGCGCGGACGTGCGGCGCGGGTACGAGGTGCGGGCGCTGGCCCAGACCGCCGACCACGTCGAGGTGGCGGCCGACGGGCCGGACGGCCCCGTCCGGCTGCGCGCCGGGTTCGTCGTCGGCTGCGACGGTGAGGAGAGCACCGTGCGGCGGCTGGGCGGCTTCGCGTTCCCCGGCGAGGACGCCCGCCGGGAGCTGCTGCGGGCCGACGTGGCCGGGATCGAGATCCGGGACCGGCGCTTCGAGCGGCTGCCGGACGGCCTGGCGATCGCGGCGCGGCGGCGCGACGGCGTGACCCGGGTGATGGTGCACGAGTTCGGCCGCCCCGCCGCGGACCGCGCCACCGCCCCCGACTTCGCCGAGGTCGTCAAGGTGTGGGAGCGGGTCACCGGCGAGGACATCGGGCACGGTAGGCCGATCTGGGTGAACGCGTTCGGCGACGCCGCCCGCCAGGCGAGCGAGTACCGGCGCGGCCGGGTGCTGCTGGCGGGCGACGCCGCGCACCGGCAGCTTCCGGCCGGCGGGCAGGCGCTCAACCTGGGGCTGCAGGACGCGGTGAACCTCGGCTGGAAGCTGGCCGCCGTGGCGACCGGCCGCGCGCCCGACCCGCTGCTGGACACCTACCACGAGGAACGGCACGCGGTCGGCCGCCGGGTCCTGGCCAACATCCGCGCGCAGGCGCGGATCCTGCTCGGCGGGCCCGAGGTCGAGCCGCTGCGTGCGGTGCTCGCCGAGCTGATCGCCTACCCCCGGGTGCGGGACCGGCTGGCCGCGGCGATCAGCGGCCTGGACGTGCGGTACGCGGCGGGCCCCGGCGACCATCCGCTGCTGGGCGTGCGCGTCCCGCCCGACGAGCTGGGGGCGGGAGGCCGGGCGCTGCGGGCCGCGCGCGGCCTGCTCCTGCATCCCGAACCGCCGGACGGCCCCGGACCGCACGACCGCGTGGACGTGGTGCGCGCCATCGGCCGCTCCGAGGCCGTGCTGGTGCGTCCGGACGGCCACGTCGCCTGGGTCGCCGGCTCCGGTGCCGACCTGGACGCGGCGGTCCGCCGCTGGTTCGGCGGCGCCCGGTGAGCCGGCGCGGCCTCCTCGTGCCGGCCGTGCTGGCCGCGCTGGCGCTGTCGTCGGCCGGGTGCGGTGCCCGGCAGGCGGCGGCCGACACGCTCGTGTTCGCCGTCGACGACGAGCCGCTGGTGCTCGACCCGCACGCCAGCCCGCAGGACTCGGCGGCGCTGTTCACCCGGCCCGTCCTGGACTCCCTGGTCTCGCTCGGCCCGGACGGGCGCGTCGAACCGTGGCTCGCCACCGCCTGGTCGGTCTCCCCCGACCGGCGCACCTACACCTTCACGCTGCGCGAGGACGTGAAGTTCAGCGACGGCACCCGCTTCGACGCGGCGGCGGTGAAGGCCAACCTCGACCACATCGCCGACCCGAAGACGCAGTCGCGGCTCGCCGCCCACTACATGGAGCCGTACACCGGCAGCACGGTGGTGGACGCGCGGACCGTCAAGGTGCACTTCGCCAGGCCGCACGCGCCGTTCCTCGCCGCGCTGTCGGAGGCGTTCTTCGGGATGCAGTCGCCCGCGTCGCTGCGGCGCGGCCCCGACGTGCTGGCCCGCCATGTCGTCGGGTCGGGGCCGTTCGTCATCGAGCGGTTCGTCCCGCACCAGGAGATCGTGTACCGGCGCAACCCCGACTACCGCTGGGGGCCGGCCACCGCCCGGCACACCGGCCCCGCCCGGCTGGCCCGGCTGAAGTTCACGATCCTCACCGAGGACTCGGTGCGGCTCGGCGCGCTCACCAGCGGCCAGGCCGACGCGATCGCGAGCGTCCCGCCGGTCACCGTGCGCCGCGTGCGCGCGAACCCGCGGCTGCGGGTGGAGACGCGTCCCGCGCCCGGCGGCGTGTACATGTACCTGCCGAACGTCACCCGGGGCGTCTTCGCCGACCGGCGGGTCCGCGAAGCGTTCCGCATCGGCATCGACCACCCGACCATCGTGCGGCGGCTGTACTTCGGGCTGTTCGACCCGGCGTTCAGCCCGCTCAGCACCAGCACGCCGGGCTACGACCCGGCCACCAGGGAGCGGTGGCGGTTCGACCGGGCGGCCGCCGGGCGGCTCCTGGACGAGGCCGGGTGGACCGGCCGCGACCGGCAGGGCTACCGCACCAGAAATGGGCGGCGGCTGGTCGTCCGGTGGCCGTTCCAGCGCAGCGTCGCCCGCGAGCAGCGCGCCGAACTCGCCGAGCTGGTGCAGGCGGAGGCCCGCAGGCTCGGCATCGACCTGCGGGTCGGCAACGTGTCGCAGGCCGAGTACTTCCCCCGGTACGCCGCGGGCGACTACGACCTGGTCGACTACGTCGGCCGCCGCATCGACGGCGACATGCTGCGCAACCTCTTCGCCACCTCGTTCATCTCCACGCCGGACAGGTTCGGCCAGAACGGGGCGCGCTACTCCGACCGGCGGGTGGACGGATGGCTCGCCGCCGCCCTGGCCACCGACGACCAGGCCGAACGCGCCGACCTGTACGCCCGGGTGCAGCGCAAGGTGATGGACGAGTCCGCGGCCTTCCCGGTGTACGTGCCCGCCTACGTGCTGGGCGTGTCGAAGACGGTGCACGGCATCGGCTGGTCCCCGCTGGCGTATCCGACCTTCTACGAGGCGTGGGTGAGCGACCGGTGAAGACGGTGTGGAGACACTGGACGAGCCCCCGGTTCCGGGTGCCGCGGGCGGTGCTGGTCAGGTTGGGCACCTCGCTGCTGGTGCTGTGGGGCGCGGTGACGGTCGCGTTCGCCGCGCTGCACCTCACCCCCGGCTCGGTCGAGCAGGCGCTCGTCGGCCCGAACACGATCACCCCGCAGGCGCGCGCCGAGCTGGTCGCCGAGTACGGCCTGGACGAGCCGCTGCCGGTCCAGTACGGCCGGCTCGTCGGCCGGATGGCGCGCGGCGACCTCGGCGAGTCCTACCAGCTGCACCAGCCGGTCGCCGAGGCGCTCGGCTCGCAGCTGGGCCCGTCGCTCCAGCTCGCCGGGGCCGCGATGGCGCTGGCCGTCGCCGCCTCGCTGACGCTGGCGCTGCTCACCGCCGGCCGCGGGCGCTTGGTCCGCGGGCTGTCGTCGGGGATCGAGCTGGTCGGGGTGTCGATTCCGACGTTCTGGACCGCGATCGTGCTGCTGACGGTGCTGTCGTTCCAGCGCGGCTGGTTCCCGGCGGCGGGCGCGGACGGCGTCGCGGCGCTGGTGCTGCCCGCGGTCGCGGTGGCCGTGCCGCTGACGGCGCTGCTGACCCAGCTGCTGCGCGACAGCCTGGAACTGGCGCTGGACGAGCCGTTCGTGCTGACCGCGCGGGCGCGCGGGCTGTCGGACCTGGCGGTGCGGCTGCGGCACGCGCTGCGGCACGCCCTGCTGCCGGCGCTGACCCTGGCCGGATGGATGTTCGGCGCGCTGGTCGGCGCGCTGGTGGTGGTGGAGGAGATCTTCGCGCGGCCGGGGCTGGGCCGCCTGGTGCTCACCGCCGTCGAAGGAAAGGACCTGCCCGTGGTGATGGGGGCGGTGCTGGTCACCGCGGTGCTGTACGTCGCGGTCAACATCGTGCTCGACCTGCTGTATCTCGTGGTCGACCCGCGGCTGCGGGGTGCCCGGTGACCGCCGCGGTCACCGCCGGGGCGGTCCGGGCGCGGCGCGCGCCGACGCGGCCCGGCCTGTGGGCGGCGGCGCTGTTCCTCGGGCTGGTCGTGCTGGCGGCGCTCGCGCCGGGGCTGTTCACCGACGGTTCGGCCGTCGACGGGGACCCGGCGGCGGCGCTGACGCCGCCCGGCGCCGACCACGTGTTCGGCACCGACGCCAACGGCCGCGACGTGTTCACCCGCATCGTGCACGGGGCGCGGCCGTCGCTGCTGGTGGGGCTGGGCGCGACCGCGCTGGCGGTGGCGGGCGGCACGGTGCTGGGGCTGGTCGCGGCGCTCGGCGGGCGCTGGCTGGACGAGCTGGTCATGCGGCTGGTCGACGTGGTGCTGGCGCTGCCCAGCCTGCTGCTGGCGCTGGTGGTGCTGGTGGTGGCCGGGCCCGGAACGCTCAACTCGGTCTGCGCGGTCGGGGTGGCCGCCGTCCCGGTGTACGCGCGGCTGGTGCGGGTGCGGGCGATGGTCGTGCGCGGCTCCGGCTACGTCGAGGCCGCGACCGCGCTGGGCCTGCCGCGCGCGGTCGTCATCGTGCGGCACGTGCTGCCGAACGTGCTGGCGCCGCTGCTGGTGCTGGCCACCATCGAGGTCGGCACCGCGCTGGTCGCGGTGGCGTCGCTGGGGTTCCTCGGGTTCGGTCCGCAGCCGCCCGCGCCCGAGTGGGGCGCGATGCTGGCCGCCGGGCGCGACTACACGGCGGTCGCCTGGTGGGTGGCGGTCTTCCCCGGGCTGGCGATCACCTTGACGGTGCTGTCGATCACGGTCGTCGGGCGCGCGCTGCGGCGGCGGGGCGAAGGGAGGGACGCGTGAGCGGTCCCCTGGTGGAGGTCGCCGGGCTGTCGGTCGCGTTCGGCGCGACACAGGCCGTGCGGGACGTGTCGTTCGCCGTCCACCCCGGCGAGTGCGTGGCGATCGTGGGGGAGTCCGGGTCCGGCAAGAGCGTCACCGCCCGCTCGCTCATCGGCCTGGCGGGCGAGGGCGCCGACGTGCGCGCGGCCGCGCTGCGCGTCGACGGCCGGGACGCGCGGGCGTTCGGCGACCGGCAGTGGCGCGCGGTGCGCGGCGCGCGGATCGGCTTCGTGCTGCAGGACGCGCTGGTGTCGCTGGACCCGCTGCGCCCGGTCGGCCGCGAGATCGCCGAGGCGCTGCGGCTGCACCGCACCGTGCCCCGCGCCGAGGTCGGCGCGCGGGTGGTCGAGCTGCTGCGCGACGTCGGCGTGCCCGAACCGCAGCTGCGGGCCCGGCAGCGTCCGCACGAGCTGTCCGGCGGGCTGCGCCAGCGGGCCCTCATCGCCTCGGCGATCGCGTGCCGGCCCGCCCTGCTCATCGCCGACGAGCCCACCACCGCGCTCGACGTCACCGTCCAGGCGCAGATCCTGGACCTGCTGGCCGCCCGCAAACGGGACGGGATGGCGCTGCTGCTCATCAGCCACGACCTCGGGGTGGTGGCGCGGATCGCCGACCGCGTCCTGGTGATGAAGGACGGCCGGATCGTCGAGGAGGGGCCCGCCGAGCGGGTGCTGACCCGGCCGCAGCACCCCTACACCGCCATGCTGCGCGAGGCGGCCGACCCGCGGCCCGCCCGCCCCGCCGTGCGGATCGGCGCGCCGGTCGTGCGGGCGCGCGGCCTGGTGAAGGCGTACGGGGCGCGCCGGGCGGCCGACGGCGTCTCCTTCGAGCTGCGCGAGGGCGAGACGCTCGGGGTGGTGGGCGAGTCGGGCTCCGGCAAGACCACCCTCGGCCGCCTGGTGCTCGGGCTGCTGCGCCCCGACGAGGGCGAGGTGCTGATCGAGGGGCGGCCGTGGCGGGCCATGTCCGCGCGGGAGCGCCGCGCCGTCCGCCGCCGCGTCCAGGTCGTCTACCAGGACCCGCTCGGCTCCTTCGACCCGCGGTTCGACGTCCGCCGCATTCTGGAGGAGGCGATCGCGGTGAGCGGGCTGCCGCGTCCGGCCCGCCGCGACCGCGCCGTGGAGCTGCTGGAGCAGGTCGGCCTGGACGCCGGGCTGCTGGACCGCCGCCCGGCGCGGCTGTCGGGCGGGCAGCGGCAGCGGGTGGCGATCGCGCGGGCGCTGGCCACCCGCCCGAAGGTCATCGTGTGCGACGAGCCGGTGTCCGCGCTGGACGTGTCGGTGCAGGCGCAGGTGCTGGACCTGCTGGCCCGGCTGCGCGCCGAGCTGGGCCTGTCCTACCTGTTCATCTCCCACCACCTCGGTGTCATCCGGCAGGTCAGCGACCGGGTGGCGGTGCTGAAGGACGGGCGGATCGTCGAGGTCGGCGACGTGGAGCAGGTGTTCACCGCGCCCCGCACGGACCACACCAGGCGGCTGCTGGCCGCGATACCGCGCCTGCCGGAGCACCGGGGAGGAGACCATGGCACCCACCACGACGGCGGCCGCGTCCGTTCGGCCGATCACGGTTGACGCCGGGGCGACGCGGCTGTCCGGGCTGCTCGCCGCGCCGCCGCGGCGGCCGCCGCGCGCGGCCCTCGTCGCGCTGCACGGCGGCGGGATGCGCGCCCGGTACTTCCATGGCGAGGTGGAGCCGGGCCAGTCGCTGCTGGAGCACGCCGCCGGCCACGGGTACCTGGCGGTCGCGCTGGACCGCCCCGGGTACGGCCTGTCCGCCGGCACGCTGCCCGAAGGCACCGGCCTGGCCGAGCAGGTCCGGCTGGTGCGCGCCGCGCTGACCTGCCTGGCCGGCCGGCACGCCACCGGCGCGGGCTTCGTCCTGCTCGGCCACTCGCTCGGCGGGAAGGTCGCGCTGCTGGTCGCGGCCGAGGACGACCGCGTGCGCGCGGTGGACGTGTCGGGGGTCGGCCACCGGTGGGCGGCCGACCCGGAGCGGACCCGGGACGCCGGAGGGTTCGGCGCGCACCGGCTGCACTGGGGGCCGCTCGGCCTGTACCCGCCGGGCACCTTCCAGTTCGCGCGGGACCTGGCCGGGCCGCTCCCGCCGCGCGAGGCGGCGGACGTGACGAGCTGGCCCGACCGGTACGACGCGGTGGCGGGCCGCATCCGGGTGCCGGTGCGGCTCACCTTCGCCGAACACGAGCGCTGGTGGCGGCACGACGAGGACACGCTGCGGGACATGACCGCGCGGCTGTCCTCGCCGGTGGTGCGGGTCGAACGCCTGGCGGGCACCGGCCACAACATCAGCCTCAGCCGGGTCGCCCGCACCTACCACGCACGCGCGCTGGCGTTCTTCGACTCGTGCCTGGGCGCGTCGCGGGACACGCAGGACGCGGACCAGACCGACGGGACGGGCTTTTAGAGGAAGTCGGCCTGGTGCTCGCGGGCCCACTCCAGGAACGAGCGCGGCGGACGGCCCGTGACGTCCAGCACCGTGGACCGCGGCTTCCAGATCTCCCGCAGCTCCTCGAGGCTGAAGCTGGGGATCGGCTCGCCCTCGGAGTACGGCGCCAGGCCGAGCAGGAACGGGGCCATCTGCGCGACCCAGCCGCCCTGCGCGGTCAGGATGCGCAGCGTCTCCTCCGGCGGGGTCGGCTCGAACCGGACCGGTGCGCCGATGGCCTCGCCGATCAGCTCCGCCTGCCGCCGCTGGGTGAGGATCTCCGGCCCGGTCACCTCGTGCACCGCCGGAGGTGCGCCGTCGGCCAGCAGCGCGGCGGCGGCCACGGCGGCGATGTCCCGCTCGTGCACCGGGTTGCTGATCTCGTCGGGGTCGGGGAACCGCACCGTCCGGTCCTTGCGGATCATCGGGCCCCACAGGTCGGTCTTGTTGGCGGCGAAGTCGTTGGGCCGGATGAACGCGTACTCCAGCCCGGACGCCTCGACCGCCTGCTCGACCGGCAGGTGCCGGTCGGTGTCGGTGCCGAGGGACACCGCACGCGACGACAGCACGACGACCCTGCGCACGCCCGACTCGCGGGCCAGCTCGACCACCTCGCCCGCGGTCGGGGCGTGCGGATACAGGTAGAGGCGCTCGACCCCGGCGAGGGCCTCGCGCAGCGACCCGGGATCCGCCAGGTCGCCCCGGAACACCCGCAGGTCGCTCGGCAGGCCCGGGGCCTCGGGACTGCGGCTGATCGCCCGCACGTCCTCGCCCGCGGCGCGCAGCTCCGCGACGACGTGCCGGCCGACCTTGCCCGTGGCCCCGGTCACCAGCGTGGTCATCAGGTGTGGTCCTTCCGCGTTCGGCGCCCGTCAGCCCTGCCGCAGCCCCGCGTGGTGCACGTACCGCTGGCCCAGCGCGCTTTTGACCTTCGACAGGCCCCCGGCCCGGCGCAGCACATCCTGCCGCAGGTCGCTCTCCAGGAACTCCTCGTGCGCGGCGGGCGACGCCCACTGGGCGTACTGGAACACCCGCCGCCCTTCCAGGCTGAGGAAGTGGTGGCTGGAGATCCAGCCGGGCAGCACCCCCTTCTGGACGACCGCCTCCTCCAGCGCGTCGTACACCGCATCCGACCACAGCTGGGCCGACTCGGTGTCGGCCATCTCGAACTCGGCGATGAAGATGCAGCCGGGCTCGGCGTCGGCGCCGCCGGCGGGCTCCTGGGTCGGCACCGAGGTGGGCAGGTCGCGGCGGAACGTTCCGCGGTAGAGCCGGTGCACGACGGGCTCGGGGCGCTGCACGCCCGGGAAGTCGGGCGGTTGCGGCGCGGTGGCCGCGAAGCGCTCGTAGTCCTCGGCGGTCCGCCACTGCGACACCACGACGACCGCGCTGTCCTCGGTGTTCAGCTTCTCCTCGCCCTGGGGCTTTTCGGTGGTGCTGGTGAAGGTGTCAGCCGACAGCAGCCCGTCCGGCAGCGGTCCGGCCTCCCAGGCGGCGAACAGCGCGTCGGCCACCTCGCGCTGGCGGTCGGGGTCGGGGACGGCCCAGTGGCTCACCACGGTGACACCGGTCGCGGCGAGCGTGACGTCGAACGGACGGGGTGCGGCGAGCCGCATGATGCCTCCAAAATGAATTCACAACGAGTGCGACCTAACGGGAATTTTTCTCCGACTGGACAAAATAGGGCGTGCAGGTTCGAGAGACAAGGTGCCTACCTGCCGGTAAGCTCCAAACCCCAAAGAAAGAATTGAGGTGGGTGAGATGGAGGCCGAGTTGGAACGTGTGGTGACTCGCAGCCGGCAGGGCCCGTTCGTCGACGACTGTCCCAGCCGCGTGGTGCTCAACCACGTGGCGAACCGGTGGGGGACGCTGATCGTCACCTCGCTGCACCAGGGCCCGATGCGCTTCCACCAGCTCCGCGACAACATCGGCGGCATCAGCGAGAAGATGCTGTCGCAGAACCTGCGGCTGCTCATCCGCGACGGCCTGATCGACCGGACCGTGGAGTCCAGCACGCCGCCGCGCGTCTCCTACGCGCTGACCCCGCTCGGCCGCGAGCTGGCCTCGCTGCTGCGCACGCTGATCGACTGGATCACCTGCCGCACCGACGACATCGTCGCCGCCCAGCAGCGCTACGACCGCGCCGCGGGCGAGTCCGCCTGAACGTCCGCCGGAACGCATGCGGCGGCCCACCGGTCCGGCCTAGGAGCCGGACCGATGGGCCGGTGTCGGATGCGCGCGGTGGCCGCGCCGCCGCGGCGGGCGGTCAGCTCTCCGGGCGGAACGCGTCGGCGTGGTCGGCGACCCACTCGGCGAACGTGCGGGCGGGCCGCCCGGTGACGCGTTCGATCGTGTCCGCGTGCACCTTCAGGTCGGCGCCGACCGACTCGCGCATGTAGCCGAGCACGCCCTCCAGCAGGTCGGCGGGCACGTGCGGGCTCATCAGCTCGCGCGCCTGCTCGTGCGTGAGCTCGACGAACCCCAGCTCGCGGCCGGTCACCTCGGAGATGATCCGCAGCTGCTCGATCTGCGTGAGCACCTGCGGGCCGGTGATCTCGTACGCCTTCCCCGCGTGCCCGTCCTCCAGCAGCGCGGCGACCGCGACCGCGGCGATGTCGTCCTCGTGGACCGGCACCCGCCGCGACTCGCCGTAGGGGGCCCGGGCCACGCCCTCGGCGCGGATCGCCGGCCCCCACCGCCACAGCACGTTGCCCGCGAACTCGCCGGGCCGCACGTGCGTCCACTCGAAGCCCCCGGCCTCCACGGCGCGCTCCACCGCGCGGTGGTGGTCCTTGGTGGCGTTGGCCTCCACCTCGTCGCCGGCGGTCAGCGAGGAGAGCACCGCCACCCGGCGCACCCCGGCCTTCTCGGCGATCCGCACGATCTCCTCGACGGTCTCGGGCACCGGGAACAGGTAGAGCCCGTCGGCGCCCTCGACGGCCGGGCGCACCGTGTCGGGCCGGGTCAGGTCGCCGGCGAACACCTCGACCGCCTCCGGCAGCCGCGCCCGGGCCGGGTCGCGGGTGAGCGCCCGGACGGTGACGCCGCGCGCCAGCAGGCGGTCGACGACGTGCCGCCCGACCGAGCCGGTGGCGCCGGTCACCAGGACCGTGGTGATGGTCGACATCTCAAGTCCTCTTCCGCGTCGGTTGCTCGGCCGGTCGGTCAGCGGCGGTAGGGACGCCGTTCCTTGGCCTCCCGCAGTGCCAGCGCCCACCAGACGAGCTGGTCGAGCAGGACCTTGGCGGCCTGCTCGCAGCCCTCCGGCTCCACCGGCCGCCCGTCGGCGCCGAACCGCTCGCGGTGGTTGTGGAAGCTGACCGTCTCGCGGACGGTCACCGCGTGCAGCTCGGCGAAGACCAGGCGGAGCGCCTCCACCGCGCGCAGGCCGCCGGCCATGCCGCCGTAGGAGACGAAGCCGACCGGCTTGGCCTGCCACTCCTCCATGAACCAGTCGATGAAGTGTTTCAGGGAGGCCGGGAAGCTGTGATTGTACTCAGGCGTAATGATGATGTAACCGTCCGCAGCGGTGAGCCGCTCGGCGAGCGCGTCCGCCTCCGGCGGCCGGTCCCGCATGTCGAACTCGGGCAGCCGCGCCGGCAGGGTGACGTCCGCCAGGTCGATCGGCTCGACGGTGACGTCCGGGCAGGCCTCGGCCTGCTCCAGGAACCAGCGGGCCACGATGGGGCCGAACCGCCCGTTCCGGACGCTGCCGGTGATGACGGCGAGGTGGACGGGGCGTTGCGCCATGACTGCCACTTCCGTTTCCGGGCGCGGGCCGGTCAGCCGAGCAGCGTGCCGCCGGTCGCGTCGATGAACGCGCCGGTGGTCCAGCCGCCGTCGGGACCGGCGAGGAAGGCCACCACGCCCGCGATCTCCTCGGCGGTGCCGACCCGCTTGAACGCCGACAGCCGGCCCATCTGCTCGCGCGCCTCGGGGATGGAGAACACCGGGCTGCCGTTGTCGGTGATGCCCGGCGCGACGGTGTTGATGGTGATCCCGCGCGGCGCCAGGTGCCGGGCGTAGTGCAGCGTGATCTGCTCCAGCGCGCCCTTGGTCATCGAGTACGCAAGCTGCTCGGGCACGGCGAACCGGGTCAGACCCGAGGAGATGTTGATGATCCGGCCGCCCTCCGGCACGATCGTCAGCGCCCGCTGGGTGATGAACAGCGGGGCCTTGGCGTTGACCGCGAACAGCCGGTCGAACGCCTCGGGCGTGATGTCCTCCGGCGCCAGCCCGGCGGCGGTCTGCTCGCCCGCGTTGTTGACCAGGATGTCCAGCTCGTACCGGTCGGTGTGCTCGGCCAGCCCGGCGCGCAGCCGGTCGAACAGCGTGTCCACGTCACCGGGGACGCCCAGCTCCGCCTGCACGGCGAAGGCCGAGCCGCCCGACTCGACGATGCCCGCCACGGTCTTCTCGGCGGCCTCGGAGTTGCTGGCGTAGTGCACGGCGACCAGCGCGCCGTCGCGGGCCAGCCGCTCGGCGATCGCCTTGCCGATGCCGCGGCTCGCCCCGGTGACCAGCGCGATCTTGTTGTCGAGAACTCCCATGTCTGCCTCCTGCCATCGAGTGCCATCGGGTGCCGAACGGACCGGCGCGGGCCGGCGAGGGGCCGGCGCGGCGGGCGCCGAGACACCGCCGGGCCGCGGCCGGGCGTCCGCGCGCACGGCGGCAGGCCCCGGGAGAGGGGCCTGGCGGAAAGCCGGGCGCGGCGGACGTGAGAACGGTGCAAAGGCGCGTCGCGGGCTGCCTCCGGCCGCGTGCGAAGGCCGGAACGTGACGGTGCGACGGGACGCGACGGGCGCCGGTGGAACGGCGGGCGGACCACCGCCGGGGTCGTCATCGGCGGTGTCGTGGGCATACCTCGCCCGCGCTCGAAAGCGTGACACGCCCGCGCGGGCGCCGTCAACAGCGGTCGGCGCGGCATCGTCCGGGCCTCCGCGGAAGGGCCGCACCTACCCGAGGGAAAGGCGCTAACTAAAAGGTATGTTCTTACATGGAGTGTGCTCGTTTCCTAGAGTGGGGGCATGAGAATCGAAGTCTTCTCGGACATGGTCTGCCCCTGGTGCTACATCGGAAAGCGCCGGTTGTCGATCGCGCTCGACCAGGTCGGCGTCAAGCCCGAACTGGTCTGGCGCGCCTTCCAGCTCGACCCGTCCTACCCGTCCGACGTCACCTGGACGCTCTCCGAGGCGCACGCCAACCGCTACGGCATCCACGGAGAGGAGGACAAGCGCCGGCAGAAGCTCGTCACCGACCTGGCGGCCCAGGTCGGCATCGGCTACCGGCTGGACCGCGCCATCATGGCCAACACCGCCGACGCGCACCGGCTGGTCAAGCACGGCCACGCGCACGGCAAGGGCACCGAGACGGCGGAGGCGCTGATGCGCGCGTTCGCCGTCGAGGGCCGCAACATCGGCGACGGCGGCACGCTCAACGAGATCGCCGCCGAGCAGGGGCTGCCCCCGCTGGAGCCGGGCGCCTACACCGACGAGGTCAACGCCGACCTCGCCCTGGCGTCCCGCTACGGCGTCGTCGGCGTGCCCACCCTCATCATCGACGAGAAGTACATGCTGGTCTCGCCCGAGATCCAGGACCTGTCCCGCTTCCTGCAGCAGCACGCCGGGTGAACCCGGTCCGGCCGCAGTTCCGCACGGAGAGGAACGCCTCGTGACCTTCAAGGACATCCTCGTCACCCGCGGCCCCCGCACCGGGGTCGGCCGCCGGGACGGCCAGGACTACGTCATCGAGAAGCACTCGGCGCTGGCCATGACGGTGCCGGCCGTCCGCGACCTGTTCACCGGATACGTGATGAACCGGGTGCTCACGGCCGCGGACGGCGTCGCCGCCGACGCGCTCCACCGGCGCGCCGACGACCTGCTCGTGGTGGTCGAGCACAGCTGCGACGACCGGGCGGGGTTCGAGGCGACCCTCCAGGACGCCGAGTACCTCGCCACGGTGCGGCCCGACGAGATCTACATGAGCACCGAGATCTTCTCCGAACCGCCCACGGTGTACGAGGTCGTCGAGGAGACCGTGCTGGACGACGCCGGAGACGGCGCGTCCGGCGGCGGCGGCGCCCTGGTGGCCATCGACTTCCTGCGCCGCCGGCCCGGCGTGGACGTCGCCGCATTCCGCGCCGCGCTCGCCGCGGAGGCCGAGTGGCTGGGCGCCGACGCGGACTACCGCGCCGTCGCCCGGCGGCGGGTGCACAACCTGGTCCAGGGCGGCGAGGGCTCGCTCAACCCGGACGCGGCCGACCTGCACGACGCCATCGTCACCACCGTCGTGACCGACTTCACCGGGCTCGCCGCGGTGTACGACCGGCTGCGGGCCAGGCAGGCCGACTACGTGGACGCGGGCTCCAGCTTCTCCGCGCTCGCCCGGCGCAAGGTCGTCGTGTGACCGTCTGACCTGCACCGAAGGCCGGGACCCGAGCTCGCGGGCCCGGCCTTCGGCATGCCGGGGCGTTCACCGCCGCCTTGACTGCCGCGCGGCGCCGATGTCACACTTTTCCTCGCGGTTGAGCTATGCCCGAAAACGGGCGCTCCCGCCGATTTGTGCAGGTTCTTCGCCTACCAGCACCCCTATCTCGGCGCCGCGTCGCCGCACGCGCTTCGCCGCCCGACCGGCCTCCCGAGCCTCCACCGGACGCCCCCCGGGGCGCTTCCGGCCTTCGGCGTGCCTCGGGCCGGCCTCCGCCCGCTCCTGGAAGGAACAGCAGGTGACCGAGCAGAAGGAAACCGTCCCCGTCGTCGTGGTCGGCGCAGGGCCCGCGGGGCTCATGCTCGCCGGCGAACTGCGGCTGGCGGGCGTGGACGTCGTCGTCCTGGAACGCCTCACCGAGCCCACCGGCGAGTCCCGCGGCCTGGGCTTCACCGCCCGCACCATGGAGTCGTTCGACCAGCGCGGCCTGCTGCCCCGGCTGGGCGAGGTCGAGACCAGCGACGTCGGGCACTTCGCCGGCATCCCGCTGGACTTCGGCGTGCTGGAGGGCGCGCATTTCGGCGGCAAGAGCATCCCGCAGAGCCGCACCGAGGCGATGCTCGCCGGGTGGGTGGACGACCTCGGCGGCGACGTGCGCCGCGGCCACGAGGTGGTCGGGCTGTCCGACGACGGCGACGGCGTGGACGTCGAGGTCGAAAGCCCGGCCGGCCCCCGGCGGCTGCGCGCCTCCTACCTGGTGGGCTGCGACGGCGGCCGCAGCACGGTGCGCAAGCTCGCCGGGTTCGACTTCCCCGGCACCGCCGCGACCGTGGAGATGTTCATCGCCGACGTCAAGGGCGTCGACATCAAGCCGCGCTGGGCGGGCGAGCCCGTCCCCGGCGGCATGGTCCTGGCCGGCCCGCTCGGCGACGGCGTGACCCGCATCGTGGTGTGCGAGCGGGGGCGTCCGCCGCGCAAGCGCACCGAGCCGCCGCCGTTCGCCGAGGTCGCCGCGGGCTGGCAGCGCCTCACCGGCGAGGACATCAGCGGCGGCACCGCCGTGTGGACCACCGCGTTCGGCGACGCCGCCCGGCAGGTGACCGAGTACCGGCGCGGCCGGGTGCTGCTGGCGGGCGACGCCGCGCACATCCACCTGCCCGCCGGCGGGCAGGGCATGAACGTCAGCATCCAGGACTCGGTCAACCTCGGCTGGAAACTGGCCGCGGTGGTGCGCGGCCAGGCCCCCGACGAGCTGCTGGACACCTACCACTCCGAACGGCACCCGGTGGGCGCCCGGCTGCTGATGAACACCCAGGCGCAGGGCCTGCTGTTCCTCACCGGCGAGAACACCGGCCCGCTGCGCGAGCTGCTCACCGAGCTGGCCGAGTACCCCGAGGTCGCGCGCCACCTGGTCGGCATGGTCAGCGGGCTGGAGATCCGCTACGACGTCGGCCCCGGCGACCACCCGCTGCTGGGCCGCCGCATGCCGCCCCAGGAGCTGGCCACCGGGTCCGGCAAGACCAGCACGACCGCGCTGCTGCACGCGGGCCGCGGCGTGCTGCTCGACCTGTCCGACGACGCCGGACTGCGGCGCGCCGCCGCGGGCTGGACCGACCGGGTGGACGTGGTCACCGCCGAGCCCGCCGGCACCGACCTCGACCCGCCCGCCGACGCCGTCCTGATCCGCCCCGACGGCTACGTCGCCTGGACCTCACCCGGCGCCGGCGACCCGGCCGACGCGCTCACCCGCTGGTTCGGCCCCGCCGCCCGCTGACCGCCGTCCGGGCCCGCCGTCCACCGGTCTCACCGCCACCGATTTCCCCGCCACCGATCTCACCGCCACCGGCAAGGAGCACCCATGCACAGCACATTGATCGTCGCGCGTATCCGGCCCGGCACGAGCGACGACGTCGCCAAGTTGTTCGCCGAGTTCGACCAGACCGAGATGCCGCACCGGATGGGCACCCGGCGGCGGCAGCTGTTCACCTTCCACGACCTGTACTTCCACCTGCAGGACTTCGACGACGAGCACGGCGGCGCGGCCATCGAGGAGGCCAGGACGCACCCCCTGTTCATCGGCATCAGCGAGAACCTCAAGCCGTTCATCCAGGCCTACGACCCGCAGACCTGGCGGTCGCCGAAGGACGCGATGGCACAGCGCTTCTACCACTGGGAGGCACGATGACGAGGCGGGTAGCGATCACCGGGATCGGTGTCACCGCCCCCGGCGGGATCGGTGTCAAGAACTTCTGGAACCTGCTCAGCGAGGGCCGCACCGCAACCCGGGGCATCACCTTCTTCGACCCGTCCCAGTTCCGGTCGCGGGTCGCGGCGGAGATCGACTTCGATCCGCGGGCGCACGGCCTCGGCCCGCAGGAGATCCGCCGCATGGACCGGGCCGCGCAGCTCGCCGTGGTGACCGCGCGCGAGGCGGTGGCCGACAGCGGGCTGGAACCGGCCGAGCTCGACCCCTACCGCACCGGTGTCACCATCGGCAGCGCGGTCGGTGCCACCATGGGCCTGGACCGCGAGTACAACGTCGTCAGCGACGGCGGCCGCCTCGACCTGGTGGACCACCGGTACGCGGTGCCGCACCTGTACGACTACTTCGTGCCCAGCTCGTTCGCCGCCGAGGTCGCCTGGGCGGTCGGCGCCGAGGGCCCGACCACCGTGGTGTCCACCGGCTGCACGTCCGGTCTCGACTCGGTCGGCTACGCCACCGAGCTGATCCGGGAGGGCGCCGCCGACGTGATGATCGCCGGTGCCACCGACGCGCCGATCTCGCCCATCACGGTGGCCTGCTTCGACGCGATCAAGGCGACCACGCCGCGCAACGACGACGCCGAGCACGCCTCCCGCCCCTTCGACGGCACCCGCAACGGCTTCGTCCTCGGCGAGGGTTCGGCGGTGTTCGTACTGGAGGAGTTGGAACGCGCGAAGGCCCGCCGGGCGCACGTCTACGCCGAGATCGCCGGGTTCGCCACCCGCTGCAACGCCTTCCACATGACCGGCCTGCGGCCCGACGGCCGGGAGATGGCCGAGGCCATCCGCGTGGCACTGGCCGAGGCTCGGATGAACCCCGAGGACGTGGACTACATCAACGCGCACGGCTCGGGCACCAAGCAGAACGACCGGCACGAGACCGCCGCGTTCAAGCGCAGCCTGGGCGAGCACGCCTACGCGACCCCGGTCAGCTCCATCAAGTCGATGATCGGGCATTCGCTGGGCGCGATCGGCTCGATCGAGATCGCCGCGTCCGTGCTGGCGATCGAGAACGACGTCGTCCCGCCGACCGCCAACCTGCACACCCCCGACCCCGAATGCGACCTGGACTACGTGCCGATCACCGCCCGCGAGTGGAAGACCGACACGGTGCTCACCGTGGGCAGCGGATTCGGTGGCTTCCAGAGCGCGATGGTGCTGACCGCGAAGGAGAGGAAGGCGGCGTGACCGGCGCGTGCGTGGTGGTGACCGGCATCGGGGTGACGGCCCCCAACGGCCTGGGCACCGAGGCCTTCTGGGACGCGACGCGCGCCGGACGCGGCGGCATCGGCCGCGTCCGGCGGTTCGACCCGCAGCGGTATCCGGCGCGGCTGGCGGGGGAGGTGCCCGGCTTCGTCGCCGAGGACCTGCTGCCCGCGCGGCTGCTGCCGCAGACCGACCACATGACCCGGCTCGCGCTGGTCGCGGCGGACTGGGCGCTGGAGGACGCCGGGGTGCGCCCCGGCGACGTGCCCGAGTTCGACATGGGCGTGACCACGGCCAGCTCCGCGGGCGGGTTCGAGTTCGGGCAGCGCGAGCTGCAGAACCTGTGGAGCAGGGGCGGCCGGTACGTCAGCGCCTTCCAGTCGTTCGCCTGGTTCTACGCGGTCAACACCGGACAGATCTCCATCCGGCACGGGATGCGCGGCCCCAGCGGCGTGGTCGTCAGCGACCAGGCGGGCGGCCTGGACGCGATCGCGCAGGCCCGCCGGCAGATCCGCAAGGGCAGCAGGCTCATCGTGTCCGGCGGGGTCGACGGGTCGATCTGCCCGTGGGGCTGGGTGGCCCAGCTCGCCGGCGGGCGGCTCAGCCTCCGCGACGACCCGGACCGCGCCTACCTGCCGTTCGACGCCGAGGCGTGCGGGCACGTCGCGGGGGAGGGCGGGGCGCTGCTCGTGCTGGAGGACGCCGACGCGGCACGCGAGCGCGGCGCCGCGAAGGTCTACGGGGAGATCGCCGGGTACGGCGCCACGTTCGACCCGGCGCCGGGCAGCGGGCGCCCGCCCGGGCTGGAGCGCGCCATCCGGCTCGCCCTGGCCGACGCCGGCGCCGACCCGGACGAGGTGGACGTGGTGTTCGCCGACGCCGCGGCCGTCCCCGAGCTCGACCGGATCGAGGCGGACGCGATCAACGCGGTCTTCGGCCCGGGCGGGGTGCCGGTCACCGCGCCCAAGACGATGACGGGCCGGCTCTACTCCGGGGCCGCGTCGCTGGACGTGGCGGCCGCGCTGCTGTCCATCCGCGACGGGCTGATCCCGCCCACCACCAACGTCTCGCCCGCCGCCGAGTACGAACTCGACCTGGTGACCGACCGTCCGCGCGCCGCCGAGGTGCGGGTGGCGCTGGTGCTGGCCCGCGGCCAGGGCGGGTTCAACTCGGCCGCGGTGGTGCGCGCGCCCTCGGCCGCCGCCCGGACGGCGGCCGCCGTCTGACGACCCGACCAGTACTCGAAAGGTGTGAGCCAGGTGTCCATCTCAGTGACCGACGGCATTGCGACACAGCGCCTTCCGCGGACCGCCTCGCCGCCGCCCGCCCCCGGACCCGCGTCGGCGCCGGCGGAGCAGGCCGAACCGCGGATGCGCAACCGGGTCGCCGAGCTGGCCCGGCTGAAGGCCGAGGCGGCCAAGGGGCCGAGCGAGCGGGCCACCGAGGCGCAGCGCGCCAAGGGCAAGCTCACCGTCCGCGAGCGCATCGGGCTGCTGCTGGACGAGGGGTCGTTCAACGAGGTCGAGCCGTTGCGGCGGCACCAGGCGACCGGCTTCGGACTGGAGGACAAAAGGCCCTTCACCGACGGGGTGGTCACCGGCTGGGGCACCGTGCACGGCCGGCAGGTGTTCGTCTACGCGCACGACTTCCGCATCTTCGGCGGGGCGCTCGGCGAGGCGCACGCCCGCAAGATCCACAAGATCATGGACATGGCGATCGCCGCCGGGGCGCCGCTGGTGTCGCTGAACGACGGCGCCGGGGCGCGCATCCAGGAGGGCGTCACGGCGCTGGCCGGGTACGGGGGCATCTTCCAGCGCAACACCCGGGCGTCCGGGGTGATCCCGCAGATCAGCGTGATGCTCGGGCCGTGCGCCGGGGGCGCCGCCTACTCCCCGGCGCTGACCGACTTCGTGTTCATGGTGCGGGGCACCGCCCAGATGTTCATCACCGGCCCGGACGTCGTCCAGGCGGTGACCGGGGAGGAGATCACCCACAACGGCCTCGGCGGCGCGGACGTGCACGCCGAGACCTCCGGGGTGTGCCACTTCGTCTACGAGGACGAGGAGACCTGCCTGGCGGAGGTGCGGTACCTGCTGTCGCTGCTGCCGAGCAACAACCGGCAGAGCCCGCCGCAGCGCCCCACGTCCGACCCGGTGGACCGGGACGGCGCGGCGCTGCTGGACCTGGTGCCGGTGGACGGCAACCGCCCGTACGACATGCGCGCGGTCATCGAGGAGATCGTCGACGACGGCGAGCACCTGGAGGTGCACGAACGCTGGGCGACCAACGTCATCTGCACGCTGGCGCACCTGGGCGGCCGGCTCGTCGGCGTCATCGCCAACCAGCCGATGACGCTGGCGGGCGTGCTGGACATCCACGCCTCGGAGAAGGCGGCGCGCTTCGTCCAGATGTGCGACGCGTTCAACATCCCGCTGGTGACGCTGCTGGACGTGCCGGGGTTCCTGCCCGGCGTGGACCAGGAGCACGGCGGCATCATCCGGCACGGGGCCAAGCTGCTGTACGCCTACTGCAACGCCACCGTGCCGCGCGTGTCGGTCGTGCTGCGCAAGGCGTACGGCGGCGCGTACATCGTGATGGACTCGCAGTCCATCGGCGCCGACCTCACCTACGCCTGGCCGACCAACGAGATCGCGGTGATGGGCGCCGAGGGCGCGGCGAACGTGATCTTCCGTAAGCAGATCGCCGCCGCCGACGACCCCGACGCCATGCGCGCCCGGATGGTCAAGGAGTACAGGGCCGCGCTGATGCATCCCTACTACGCCGCCGAGCGCGGCCTGGTGGACGACGTCATCGACCCGGCCGACACCCGCAAGACCCTGATCCGGGCGCTGGAGATGCTGAGCGCCAAATACGCCCCGCTGCCCAGCCGCAAGCACGGGAACCAGCCGCAGTGACCGTCCTGAAGGTGGTGCGCGGCCACCCGGACGAGGAGGAGCTGGCGGCCGTCGTCGCCGTGCTGCTCACCTTGGCGGGCCGTACCGCCCCCGGCCCGCCGCCGCGGCCCGAGCCCGCCGCGTGGTGCCGGGGTCGGGACGGGGTGACGTGGGCCGGCCGGTCCCAGGTCGGATGGCGGCCCCAGCTGTAGACATCCGTCGCCCTGGCAACGGCGGCCTCACCTGCACCGTTGGAACCCGCAATCGCCTCGGCGTGACACGTTCGTTAGCGGACGGCAGCGCAATGTCACTGTGACCGCCGCTCGCACGTCTGGTCACAGACTGCGCACGTGCCAATACTTGAGGCGAATCACTGGTCCGGCGGCCCGAATCGGCAGGGATGTGGCAATGAGCGTGTTCCAGACGACCTCAGGTGAGGAGACGGCGGTCCGGAACGGCTGGTCGGCGGGGCCGACCGGGCTGGGCACGTCCGCCGCGCGCCTCGCCGCGCGGGGGCGGGAGGCGGGCACGGGCGAGCCCGCCGGCGGCAAGCCGTTCGAGCTGCCGGACTTCTACATGCCGTACCCGGCCCGGCTGAACCCGCATGTCGACGCCGCGCGCGTCCACACCCGCCGGTGGGCCCGCGACATGCGGATGCTGGAGGGCTCGGGCGTCTGGACCGGCCAGGATCTGGAAGACCACGACTACGCGCTGCTGTGCGCCTACACCCACCCCGACTGCGACGCCGACGAACTGAGCCTCATCACCGACTGGTACGTGTGGGTGTTCTTCTTCGACGACCACTTCCTGGAGAAGTACAAGCGCACCCGCGACCGCGAGGGCGGCAAGGCCCATCTCGACCGGCTGCCGCTGTTCATGCCGCTGGACGGCGGCCCGACGCCCGAGCCGCGCAACCCCGTCGAGGCGGGCCTGGCCGACCTATGGGCGCGCACCATCCCCGCCATGTCCCGCGACTGGCGGGTACGGTTCCGCGAGCACACCGACCACCTGCTCAACGAGTCGCTGTGGGAACTGGCCAACATCGACCAGAACCGGGTGCCGAACCCGGTCGAGTACATCGAGATGCGCCGCCGCGTCGGCGGTGCGCCCTGGTCGGCGTGCCTGGTGGAGCACGCCGCCAACGCCGAGGTCCCCGCGCTGGTGGCGTACTCGCGGCCGCTGCGGGTGCTGCGCGACACCTTCTCCGACGGCGTGCACCTGCGCAACGACCTGTTCTCCTACCAGCGCGAGACCGAGCAGGAGGGCGAGCTCAACAACGGCGTGCTGGTGCTGGAGACCTTCTTCGGCTGCTCGCCGCAGGAGGCCGCCGACGCCGTCAACGACGTGCTGACGTCGCGGTTGCAGCAGTTCGAGCACACCGCCGCCACCGAGCTGCCGCCGCTGTTCGCCGACACGGGGCTCGACCCGGAGGGCTGCGCGCGCGTCCTGGCCTACGCCAAGGGCCTGCAGGACTGGCAGGCGGGCGGGCACGAGTGGCACATGCGGTCCAGCCGCTACATGAACAAGGACCTGGACGTCGGCCGTCCCGGGGCGCTGCGCGGCCTCGGCACGTCGGGGCTCGACCTCAGGACGCTGCTGCGCCGCGCCCGCACGTTCACCTTCACCCCGCAGAAGGTGGGGCCCTCGCTGATCCCCGACATCGACATCCCGTTCTCCCTCACGCTGAGCCCCCACCTGGAGCGGTCGCGCGAAGAGGTCGTGGAGTGGTCGGAGCGCATGGGCCTGCTGCGGGCCCAGCCGGGCGTCCCGTTCTCCGACATCTGGAGCGAGGGCGACCTGCGCGACTTCGACTTCCCGCTGTGCGCGGCCGGGCTGCACCCCCGGGCCACCCCGGAGGAGCTGACCCTGGCGTCCTGCTGGCTCACCTGGGGCACCTACGGCGACGACTACTACCCGGTGGTGTTCGGCCGGTTCCGCGACCTGGCGGGGGCCAAGATCTGCAACGAGCGCCTGCGCCTGTTCATGCCGGTGGAGGACCCCGAGGCCGTGCCGCCCGCGGTGAACGCGCTGGAGCGGTCGCTGGCCGACCTGTGGGCGCGCACCGCGGGCCCGATGGCCGTCGAGGCCCGCCGCCGGTTCCGCACCGCCGTCGAGGACATGATCGACGGTTGGCTGTGGGAGCTGGACAACCAGGCGCAGAACCGCGTCCCCGACCCGGTCGACTACATCGAGATGCGGCGCCGCACCTTCGGCGCCGACCTGACCATCTCGCTGTGCAGGCTGACCCGCTGGTACCACGTGCCCCCGGAGATCTACGACACCAGCCCCATGCGGTCGCTGGAGAACGCCGCCATGGACGTCGGATGCCTGATCAACGACCTGTTCTCCTACCAGAAGGAGATCGAGTTCGAGGGCGACCTGCACAACGCCGGCGTGGTGGTGCAGAACTTCTTCGGCTGCGACTACCCGACCGCCGCGCTCATCGTCCACGACCTGCTGAACGCGCGGCTGCGGCAGTTCCAGCGCGCCGCCAACCACGAACTGCCGGTGCTCTACGACGACTTCGACCTCGACGGCGAGGCCCGCGCCCTCCTCGAGGGCTACATCCTGGACCTGCAGAACTGGCTCGCCGGAATCCTCAACTGGCACCAGAAATGCCGCCGCTACACCGAAGCCGACCTGCGCCGCCGCTACCCCGACCGCCCGTAGCCGAGGGGATCACTGGGCGCCGAGGGAGAACGCGGCCACCAGCAGCAGGAGCGTCGCCGAAACGGCGGTCATGCGCCGGGAGGCTCGGGCGTCGCCGTTCAGCGCGGTGCCGGCGCGTCCCGCCGTGACGGCGACCGCCCCGTAGACGCAGGCGCACTGCGCGACGTGCAGGCAGCCGAGCGCGGCGAACTGCACGGCGATCGGGACGGCCGCGTCCGGCGAGACGAACTGCGGCATCAGCGACAGGTACAGCAGCAGTCCCTTGGGGTTGAGCAGGGCGATGACCATGCTCTGCCGCAGGACGACGCGCGTCGGCTCCGTCGGCGGGTGCCCCGGGTGCACGGCCGCGGAGCCGTCCGCCTCACCGGGGGCGTGGCGGCGCAGTGCCAGCAGCGTGCGCACGGCGAGCACGGCCAGGTAGGCGGCGCCCGCGTAGCGCAGCACCGGCAGGGCGGCCGGCACGCTGCGCAGCGCGGAGGCCAGCCCGGCGGCGGCGATCGCGGTGTGGACGCTGTAGCCCGCACAGATGCCCGCGACGGCGGCCAGCCCCGTCCGCTTGCCCTGCCTGAGGCTCCGGGCGATGACGTAGAGCCAGTCGGGGCCCGGTGTGCAGACCAGCAGCAGGTCCACGCCGAGGAACAGCAGCAGCTCGTGCGCGTCCATGCCCCCCGAAGCTAACCGGGAACGCTTGGCACGCGATGACCGATCATCGCGCCCGCGCCCGCCCCGCTGGCAGGAAATTGCGCGAAAAGCCGCCGACCGCCGCAGAATCCCTCACATGATCGGCAGGCCGCGGTCGGGTTTGACCACCTTCATCGCCAGATGCGAGGTCAGCTGGGCGATGCCGGGCAGGCCGGACAGCACGTCGGTGTAGAAGCGCTCGTAGGCGGCGATGTCGGCCACGGCGATGCGCAGCAGGTAGTCCGGATCGCCGAACAGCCGGTGCGCCTCCACCACCTCGGGCAGTTCGGCGACCCGGCGCTCGAACTCGGCGACCGTGGCCTGGTCCTCCTGCCGCATCACGATGGTGACGAACGACTGGAAGCCGCGCCCCAGCGCCGCGCCGTCCAGCAGCGCCCGGTAACCGCGGATCACCCCGTCGCGTTCGAGCTGCCGCACGCGCCGCAGGCACGGCGACGGAGTCAGCCCCACCTTGTCGGCCAGTTCGGTGTTGCTGAGCCGCCCGTCATCCTGCAGCTCACGGAGGATCTTGCGATCGATCCGGTCCATGCGGCCATGCTGCCAGGCCCCGGCCGCCCCGCACCGGCCGGGACGGCCGCCGAGCGGGGCGGCCGGCGGGCTTCGGCACTCCGGCATCCGAGGCCGAGTGAGCGTGCCCGACGACCCGCGCATGCTGACGTGCCCGGTCGCCGGTGCGGGCCGCCGGCGCTGTGGACGGCGTGCCCGCGCGACCGCGCAGCCCGCCGCCCGGGGATGCGCTGCGGAGACCACCGCCCACCGATCGGGCTCGCGGCCTGATCAGACCGTCCGACCTCACCGGGCCGTCCGTGCCCCGTCCGGTTTGGGCGGAGCCGGAAGGGGCACGGTCGTGCGGGTCAGCCGTCGCAGCCGATGCCGTCGCCGTCGCGGTCCAGGTCGTAGATGTCGGAGCCGACGACGCGGACGGGGCCCTGCGCGTAGGCGGGGCCGTTGCCCTCGCCGCCCGCGCAGTCGACGTCGCCGGCGATCGGCACGCAGGGGCTGTAGTTGGGGTCGCACCGCCGGGACTGCCGGGTGCCGACGGCGATGACCCGGGTGACCGGCGCCCTGGTGACCTCCTGGCGGATCAGCTTCTTGCGCGTCCGCTTGCCGTTGGTGATGGTGAGCTCGTAGGTGAGCTTCTTAAGGCCCGTGCGGCCCCGGCTCCTTACCTTGGTGCCGCCCTCCGCCAGGTCGGGGTCCTCGACCCGCCGGGTCTTGAAGGGGATCACCCGGGTCTCGGTGACGGTGCGCTTCTCGACCTTGGGCGACGCCGTGCTCGCGGTCGTGGAAGGCTCGGCGCCCGCCGCCTTCGCCGACGCGGTCGCCGACGCCGTGGGCGGCGGCGCCGCGGCCGGCTCGCAGGTGGCGCCGAGGCTGAGCAGGGCGCCGGACACCACGACGGCTGTGACGGAACGTCTCATCGATTTCCCTCCGTAGAGCGAAATCACGGTACGCGGGGGCCTTGTCGGGGCGACAGGGACATCGGTCCGCAGATCCCCGGGACAGATCCGTGCGCTCAGCGGCGCGCCTCGGCGCCGGGCGCATTGGAGGCGCGGTGTCGGCCGAATGCGACTCGGGGTGGTAGGCGAGCACGATGAAGATGATGTTGAATGTTCCAAAGTTTTGATATGTCCGGATTGGTGCGAAAAAAGTTCTGCGAAGCGGGGAACCGGGCGCCCGTCGCGCGCATCAGAGGAGGCGAAAAACGAGTGAAGTGGTACCGAGCGCGCTCTACGGTAGTACCGCCCACTCAAACCCCCTATCTCCGAGCATGGAGGAGAACGCATGCGGCGTGTCGCCACGCTGACGATCGTCTCCGGCGCCGTCACCGCCGGACTCCTGGCCACGGGGCCGGCCGCACAGGCCGCGACCCGGGACACCCCCGGCAAGGAAGTGACCGCCACCGCCCAGGGGTCGATCTCCAAGGAGAAGCTCCTGGCCGAGGCCAAGCGCGCCGGGCAGCCGTACAGCGCCAAGGAGACCGCGGCCATCAAGGCCGCCCAGCGGTGCGGGTACTACGAGCGCACCCGCGGCTACAAGAACTCCAAGAAGACCAAGTGGCTGTTCTACGTCAAGAACCGCCTCTACTGGTGCTGGGACGGCCGCTACGTCCGCTCCTACAAGGCGACCTTCACCGCCTACACCTCGAACAAGAAGGTGTACGTGTGGCGCGGCTGGGCCAAGAAGTCGGCGACCCACCCCAAGAACTGGAGCTACGCGACGTCCACGGCGCAGGGCAAGTTCTACTACACGGGGAACCGCAAGACCTACAAGCCGTACGTCATCATCCGCGGCTACAAGAACGGCGCCTACAAGTGGAAGGCCGGCGGCTGATCCGAGCTGACGCCAGGGTGAGCTGACGGTTCGCGAGTCCGGGGATCGCCGTCCCCGGACTCGCGCATGTCGAAAGCCGTCAGGCGAAGGCGTTCTCGCCGGTCAGGGCGCGGCCGACGACCAGGGAGTGGATCTCGGACGTGCCCTCGTAGGTCAGCACCGACTCCAGGTTGGCCGCGTGCCGGATCACCGGGTATTCGAGCGTCACGCCGTTGGCGCCGAGCAGGGTCCGGCAGGTGCGGGCGATCTGCAGGGCCTCGCGGACGTTGTTCAGCTTGCCGACGCTGACCTGCTGGGGCGTCAGCGTGCCCGCCTCCTTGAGCCGGCCGAGATGGATCGCCAGCAGCAGGCCCTTGCCCAGCTCCAGCGCCATGTCCGCGAGCTTTTGCTGGGTGAGCTGGAAGGACGACAGCGGGCGGGCGAACACCTCGCGGTCGGCCGCGTACGCGATCGCGGTCTCCAGGCAGTCCAGCGCGGCGCCCATCGCGCCGAAGACGATGCCGAAGCGGGCCTCGTTCAGGCAGCCGAGCGGACCCGACAGGCCGCGCGCGCCGGGCAGCAGCGCGCTCTCGGGCAGCCGCACCCCGTCCAGCACCAGTTCGCTGGTGACGCTGGCGCGCAGGGACAGCTTGCGCCCGATGTCCCGGGCGGAGAACCCCGGCGTCCCGGCCGGGACGAGGAACCCGCGGATGCCGTCGTCGGTCTGCGCCCACACCACGGCGACGTCGGCGACGCTCCCGTTGGTGATCCACATCTTGGTGCCGTCGAGCACCCAGTCGGCGCCGTCGCGGCGGGCGCGGGTGCGCATCCGCGCCGGGTCGGAGCCGAAGTCGGGCTCGGTCAGGCCGAAGCAGCCGATGCGCTCGCCCGCCGCCATCGCGGGCAGCCACTGGTTCTTCTGCTCCGGTGAGCCGTACTTCCAGATCGCGTACATGGCCAGCGAGCCCTGCACCGACACCAGGCTGCGCAGGCCCGAGTCGGCGGCCTCCAGCTCCAGGCAGGCCAGCCCGTAGGAGACGGCGCCGAGCCCCGCGCAGCCGTACCCCGTCAGGTGCATGCCGAGGACGCCGAGCGATCCGAACCGCCGGGCCAGCTCGCGCGCGGGGATCCGGCCCTCCTCGAACCAGTCGGCCAGGTGCGGGCGCAGCTCCTTGTCGCACAGCTTCCGCACGGTCGACCTGATCTGGCGTTCCTCGTCGGTCAGCAGGCCGTCGACGGCGAACAGCGCCTCGGGATGAATCGGTGTCTTCGTCACGGCTTCCCACTTCATCACAGGCTCCGCCGCACCCGCACGATCGCCCCCGCGGGACGCTGCCGAGACCCATTTCGGCGACGACCGCAACCGGCCGCGCGCCCACCGCCGTCACCCCCCGGAAACCCCCATGTCGTGCTGGGACACCCCCTGCGATCCCCCGCGTCAGGGGAACCTGACCCGCCTTGACAGGCCGGTTTTCCGAAGGTGAGCATTCAGTTCCTCCCCCCTCCCAGAAGGCAGCGCGATGATCGGGAGCTCCTGCGGCGCCGACCGGCTGCGCGGGCACGTCAACGAGATCGGCGTTCCCGTGACCGGGACGGTCGTACAGGCGCGGGACGTGCACGGCGGCATCCACATCCACCACCGCCCGCCGACGCCCCTGCCGGTGCCGCGCCAACTGCCCGGACCCGGGCGGCTGGTCGACCGCGAGGACATCCTCGCCGAGCTCGACCGGGTCGGCGGCTCGCACGACGTGCTCCTGGTGAGCGGCTCCGCCGGAATCGGCAAGACGACCGTCGCGCTGCACTGGGCCCACGCCAACGTCACGCGTTTCCCCGACGGGCAGCTCCACGCCGACCTGCAGGGGCACGCCGCGGTCGGACCCGTGCGCCCGAGCGAGATCCTGGGGCGCTTCATCCGCGCGCTGGGGCTCCCCGACGAGCGGATACCGTCCGGGCTGGCCGAGCGCGCCGCCCTCTACCGGTCGCTGGCCGCCGGCCGCCGCCTGCTGATCTTCCTGGACGACGCGCACTCGGCCGCCCAGGTCGGCCCGCTGCTGCCCGGGACGCCCGGCGCCGTCGCCGTGGTCACCAGCCGGTGGCGGCTGGCCGGACTGGTCGCGCGCGGCGCCCGTGCCGTCCACCTGGGGCCGCTCGGTCCCGACGCGGCGCTGGAACTGCTCCGCGTCGCACTCGGGGCAGAACGGGTCGAAGTGGAACGTGACATGGCGGCCCGTCTCGTGGACCAATGCGAGCGGTCCCCGCTGGCGCTGAGCCTGGCCGCCGCCCGGCTCGCCGCCCGCCCCCGCTGGCGGCTGGCCGAGCTCGTGCGGGCCCTCACCCAGGAGCGGCGGCGCCTGGCGGTCCTGTCGGCGCAAGACCCTGAGGACGACGTGACGATCCGAGCGGCCCTGCGGCTGTCGTACGACAACCTGCCCGAACCGGTGCGGCGCCTGTACCGGATGCTCGGCCTGCACCCGGGCACGACGTTCGACACCGCCATGGCCGCGGCACTGGCCGACGCGCCCGTCGCCGAGGTCGGCGAGTGGCTCGGCGTGCTCACCGACGCCAACCTCCTCGATGACCTCCCCGGCGGCCGCTACCGCTTCCACGACCTGGTGCGCCTGCACGCGCTGGAGACCGCCGAGGCCCTCGACCCCGAGGACGAGCGCCGGGCCGCGGTGCGCCGCCTGGCCGAGGCCGCGGTGCTGGCCGCCCTGGCCGCCGGGCGCGTCATCGCCCCGTACCGGCGCCTGCCCGACCCCGGCTTCTCCGGCCCCGAACCGCCCGTCTTCGCGGACGCGGCCGCCGCCATCGACTGGCTCGACGAGGAGTTCGGCAACCTGCGCGCCATCGCGGCGCGCGCCCACGAACTGGGCTGGCACCGCCAGAGCTGGTGGCTGGTCGACGCCGCCTGGCCGCTGTTCGCCCACCGCGGCCACCACGTCGAACGGCTGGAGTTCGACCGGACCGGCCTGGCCGCGGCCCGCGCCGACGGCGATGCGACGGCCGAGGCGAAGATGCTCAACCGCACCGGCCTGGCGCTGCGCGAACTGGGGCGCCTGGACGAGGCGGCCCGCGACTTCACCGCCGCACTGCGACTGTGGCGGCGGCTGGACGTCCCGCACCGCGTCGCCGGGGCTCGCCGCAGACTCGGCCTGCTGCACTCAGACGGCGGCGACCTGGACGCGGCCGCCGAGCACTTCTCCTCCGCCGTCGACGTCTACGACTCGCTCGGGGAGCACAGGCGGGCGGCCCGCACCCGGTGCGACCTCGGCGCCGTCCTGATCAGGCTGGGCCGCGCCGCCGACGCCGTCGCCGTCCTGACCGAGGCCGAACGTGCGCTGGAGTCCGCGTCCGACCCCTACACCCACGCGCGGGCGCTGCTCCTGCTCGGGCAGGCCCACGCCGAGGGGCACCCGCCGGACGCGGCCGTCCGGTTCGCCGAACGCGGCCTGGCGGCGATGCGCGCGATCGGCTCGGCCATCGGCGAGGCGGACGCCCTGCACGTGCTCGGCGACCTGGCCGTGCGGGACGGCCAGGTCGCCGAGGCGCGGCGGCACTACACCGCCGCGCGGCGGATCCTGGCCGGCACGGGCGCGTCGACCAGGATCCTCGACCGGCGGCTGGCCGAGCTGGCGGACCGGGACTGATCAGCGGTCCCAGTGCTCCACCACGGTCAGCGGCGGCGCCGACGCGCGCAGCTCCGCCAGCTTCTCGGCGGTCAGCGACACCGCCGCCGGATGCCGGTGGCCGATCTTCCACCCGGCGTGCAGCACCGCGCTCTGCAGCGCCGCGACGGGATCGCGGCTGCGCAGCCAGACCGCCAGGAAGGTGGCGAACAGCGCGTCCCCCGCACCCGAGGTGTTGACCACCCGCCCCGAAGGCTGCGCCGCCACCCGGATCAGCACCCCGTCGCGCAGGGCGAGCAGCGCACCGCCCGCGCCCAGGCCGACGCCCACCATCTCGCAGCGCCGGTACCGGGCGAACAGCGCGGCGGCGAAGGCCCGCGGATCGCCGCCGAGCCGTTCATGGCTGCAGAACACGATCTGCGCCCGTTCCAGCCAGGGCCGGTCGTACTCGTCGCCGGGATCGGCGATCAGGTGCACGTCCACCGCGATGGGGATCCCCAGCGCGGTGGCGGGGGCGACCAGCGGCCGGACGAACCTGGCGTTGGTCAGCACCAGCAGGTCGGCGCCGCGGGCCTGCTCGCGCAGCAGGCCGAACGGGTAGGCGAACCCGTCCACCGGCTCCAGGTACGGCAGGCCCATCCGCCGCCCGTCCCGGTCGACCAGCACGACCCCCACCGAGGACGCCGGCGACTCGACGACCCCGGGGCCGAGCAGGCCGTCGCGGGCCAGCTCCTCCCGGATCAGGCCGCCCGCCGCGTCCCGTCCGACGACGGTGCACAGCCGCACCTCGTGGGCGAGCGCGCGCTGCACGCGTGCGACGTGCGCGGCCGCCCCGGAGATCCCGACCTGCGCCCAGCGCGGCGGCGCCGTCGGCGCGTACGGGGCGGCGAGCGCCTCCACGGCCGCCGTCGTGTAGACGCTGACGGTCCCCGCCACGACGATCGCGGAGCTCATGACGCCAGCCTCCAGCGCGCCGGGGCCGGCCGCACGCCCGTGACCTGGACGCGGCCCATCGTCTCCAGCGTGCCCGGACGGCCCGCGTCCGCGGCGGTGATCCGCCCGACGACGAGCAGCATCCGGGGCAGCTCGGCCAGGGACAGCCCGGCCGCCGCCCAGCTGTACAGGAACGACCCGCAGATGGGCGCCCACACCGCGTCGGCCCCGCACGAGCCGCGGGTGGCGACGACCGAGCCGTCGCGCGCCGCGGCCAGCAGCCCGCGGTACCAGCGGCGGACCGCGACGCCGCACCCGGGATACCGCTGCAGCGTCCGCCGCAGCCGGCGCTCCGGCCGGAACGGCGCCCGCAGGTCCGGGCCGATCAGGACGTCGGCGACCTCCAGCCGTCCCTCGTCCGCGTCGTGGTCGTAGCGGGCGACCACGTGGGCGTCCGTGAACAGCGGGATCCCCGGCCGGGACGCGTCGCGGTCGCCGAACACCAGCAGGCGCGGCTCGCGCACACTCCCGCCCCGGGGGATGGTGAGCACCGCCGGGGCGCCCTCGGACGCGGCACCGGTGGCGCGTGCCAGGCACAGCACGCGGTCCAGTGCGAACAGCCGCGTGACCACATGGTCCTGTGACATGGCCGCCTACCTCACCAGGCACGGAGGGACGGCGGGAAGCGCCACCGGCACCGTGTCCGGGGCCCGCAACCGCAGCAGCCGGTAGATCAACCGCCGCATGTTGCGGTGGAACCGGCCCGGCTCCGAGCTGAGCCGCTCCACGACCGCCCGGTACAGCTCCGGCCGGAACGCCTCCGCGGCCCGCAGCAGCTGCCGGCGCAGCGGGGTGCGCGCCGAGATCCGCGGTGCCAGCGCGCCGAGCAGCGACTGCGCTGATCCGGGTCGGCAGTCGTCCGCCGCGAACGTGCCCAGCAGCACCGGCACGCCCGTGACCGTCCCGTACGCCGAGACCGAGCCGTGGTCGCCGATCACGAAGTCGGCGGCGGCCACCACCGGCCGCCAGTCCGCCTCGGGCGGCAGCAGGCTGAGACCGCGCCGCAGGCAGTCGGCGAACCACGCCCTGACCTGCCAGGATCCGCTGCCGGACCACACGTTGGGGTGCAGCAGCGCGACGACCTGGAACTCGTCCTCCGGCAGCTCGGCCACCAGCCGCCGCCACAGCCCGGCCCGCCGGCCGAGCAGCGACTTGCGGCCCCAGGTCGAGGTGACCACCACGAGCTTGCGGCCGTCGCCCGCGCCCAGCGCCACCTGGTACGACGGGCGGCACTCCCGGCTGGCGACGAGGATGTCGTGCGACGGGTCGCCGCACACCACGGCGGCGGGGACCGCCTCCGGGCAGGACCGCTCCAGCTGGGCGAGGTCCTCGGTGTGCGCCAGCACGACCGACGACGGGACCAGCGCGCCGTCGTGCATGAGCCGCTGCGCGTCCAGGTCGTAGGCGGCGCGGAAACCGGCCGTCCGGCCGCGGCCCGTGCCGACCAGCTTGTTGTGGCCCGCCCCGTGCGGCATGACGATCAGCGGCGCGTGGATCTCGTGCAGCCCCTCCAGGCTCGCCGCGATCGCCAGGTCGAACCGGCTGCTGGTCGCCTGCCGCCACGGCAGGCAGGCGGCGCCGATCCCGGTCAGGTAGTCCCGGACGCCGGCGCCGAAGACGTCGGGCGCCTGGGTGAAGACGACCTGGATCCGCAGGTCATTCTCCACCAGCCGGGCAACGTCCATCAGCCGCTGCACGGATGTGAGGGTGTGGGCGACCACCAGCATGGTCCTGCTCGGGCGGCACGTGGCCCACCGGTCGGCGCCGGGCCCGATCGGGACCGGGCGCCATGGAATTTCGGACATCGTGCTTTCAGTCCTCCTTCGGCACTGGGACTGCGCGACCCCGGACGATCGTCGGAAAGCGGCCTTGCGGAGTGCCTTGCCGAATGCCTTGCGGGCGACCTTGCGGCCGATGCCGTCGGCCGACCCATCCTGGCCAGCAAAGACTTAGCCGATAGTGGAAATCCGCACTTGACAATGCCATGCTGTGAATGTCAAGGGTGGCTTTCTTCTGGGAGAGTGCGGATGGAATTCCGCATACTCGGCCCGCTGGAACTGTGGTCGCGAGGGCAGCGCCATCACCTGAACTGGGCGCGGGAGCGCTGCGTCCTCGCGGTCCTGCTGCTGTCGCCCGGCCGCCCGGTGCCGACCGAGGTGCTGATCGACCGGGTGTGGGACGCCGACCCTCCCGAGCGGGCGCGCGACCGGCTCTACCCGCACATCACCCGGTTGCGGCGCATCCTCAATTCGCTGGACGACGGCGTCCGGCTGGACCACCGCTCCGGCGCCTACGTGCTGGACGCCGACCCCGAGACGATCGACTACCACCGCTTCCGCTCGCTGTGCGACCAGGCCCGCGCCATCGCCGCCAGCGGCCACCCCGAGGACGCGATCGCCCTTTACGGTGAGGCGCTGGGCCTGGCGCGGGGAGAACCGCTCGGCGGCGTCACCGGAAGATGGGCCGCGCAACGCCGCCACGGCATTCGCGATGAACTGCTCGGCGCCGCGCTCGCCCGCGCCCGGCTCGAACTCGACCAGGGCCGCCACGGCGAACTCGTCGCCCGCCTCAATGAACTCGTCGATCATTTTCCGCACGACGAGAAACCCGTCGAACTGCTCATGCTCGCCCTGCACCGCAGCGGCCGCTCGGCCGAGGCCCTGCGCGTTTATGAGCGGGCCCGGCAGCGCCTGGCGGCCGAACTGGGCGCCACCCCCCACGCCGATCTACGGCGTCTGCACGAGCGCATACTCGCCGGCGACTCGTCGCTGATAGCGGGCCCCCGACCCGCCGGCGGCGCGCCGCCCCCCAACAATCTGCCGCGCGACCTGGCGACCTTCACCGGCCGCACCCGGGAGCTGGAACGGCTCACCGCGATGGCCGAGCACGACGGCGGCACCACGAAGGTGGTGGCGGTGGACGGCATGCCCGGAGTGGGGAAGACCGTCCTCGTCGTCCGCCTGGCCCACCGGCTCGCCGCCCGCTATCCCGACGGCCAGATCTTCCTCGACCTCTACGGGCACGACACCGAGAACGAGCCCCTCGCTCCGGCCGCCGCCCTTGACCAGCTGCTGCGCCTGCTGGGCATTCCGGCCGACCGCATCCCGGCGGACCTGGACGGCCGCGCGGGCCTGTGGCGCACCGAACTCGCCCGGCGCCGCGTCCTGCTCGTGCTCGACAACGCGCTGGGCCACGACCAGATCCGGCGCCTGCTGCCCGGCTCGCCCGGCTGCCTGGTGCTGATCACGAGCCGCCGCCGGCTGTCCGGCCTGGACGCGGCCCGCGCCTTCTCCCTGGACGTCCTGGGGCCGGACGAGGCCGCCCTCCTGCTGACCCGGGTCGCCGAGCTGAGCCCGGACGCCGACCCCGCCGCCGTCGCGACGGTCGCCCGGCTCTGCGGCCATCTGCCCCTCGCGCTGCAGCTCGTCGGCAACCGGCTGCGCCACCGCAGCAGCTGGACCGTCGCCGACCTGACCGCCCGCCTCGGCGCGGACGGCCGCCGGCTCGCCGAGCTGCGCGCCGAGGAACGCGCCGTCGTCACCGCATTCCGCCTGTCCTACGACGGCCTGGACGCCGTGACGCGGCGCGCGTTCCGCCTGCTCGGCCTGCATCCCGGCGCCGAGGTGACCGCACCGGACACCGCCGCCCTCCTGAACACCGACCGAGCCCAGGCCGAATACCTGCTGGACGCCCTGCACGACCACCACCTGATCAGCGAGCCCAAGCCCGGCCGCTACCGCTTCCACGACCTCATCCACGAGTACGCCCGGCAGCTTGCCGACCGCGACCCGGCCCCCGCCCGCGAAGCCGCCCTGGACCGCCTCCTCGACCACTACCTGACCACCGCCGAGCAGGCCGACGCGGCGCTGTTCCCGCGGTCGGCCGCGCCGTCCGCCTTCGAGACCGCCGACCAGGCCCGGCAGTGGCTGGACGCCGAACTGCACAACCTCCTGCGCGCCGCCCGCCACGCCGCCGACCGCGGCCGCCACCGCCACGCGGCCTTACTGGCCCGCGCGCTGCGGCAGTACCTCGAACAACAGGGCCCGTGGTCGGAGGCGGCGGTGCTTCACGAACGCGCCGTCCAGGCATGGCGCACCCTGGGCGACGACCGCCAGGCCGCCCTCGCCATGGCCGACCTCAGCCGGATCCTCCTGCGCGCCGGCCACCACGAGGACTCCCTCCACCACGCCACCCGGGGGTTGCGCATCGGCCGTGCCCTGGGTGACCTAGAACTCGTCGCGACGCTGCTCGACCAGATGGGGCTGCTGCATTGGCACCGTTCCGAAATCGACGTCGCCATCGGATATTACGAGCAGTCCTTGAGCACATGGCAGGCGATCGGGAATGAGGTGGGCGAGGCAGAGGTCCGCAACCACCGTTCTATCGCGCTGTGGCATCTCGGGCGATATGCCGAGGCCGCGGATGAGATGCACGCCGCGCTCGCGCTTTACGAGCAGGCGGGAGACCCGCAGGGGCGGCAGATGACGCTGAACAACTTGGGGGACGTCGAACTCCATCTCGGCCGCTACGAATCAGCGCTGGATTATTACGAACGGGCCGCGGCCGTCAAGGAGATGGGTCGTCAACACATGCCCGCCTGGCTCATGAACGTGGGCACGGTGTACCGGAAGACCGGCCGGCTGGACGAGGCGTTGGAGTGTTATCGCCGTGCTCTCTCGATATGCAGAGGGATCGGCGACCGGCGGGGTGAGGCGACCAGCCTCAACCACATCGGTGCATGGTACGGCCAGGCGGAACGCGACGGTGAGGCGCTGATCCATTTTCAGAAGGCCCTGAGTATCTCACGTGAGATCGCAGAGAAGTACCAGGAGATCTGCGCCCTGCGCAATATCGCCGCCGTCTACGACCGCACTGGGCGGTATGGCATCGCGCTCCAGCGGTACGAGGAGTCGCTCGCACTGGCCAGGGCGATAGGCGACACGTACCAGGAGGCATGCGCCCTGGACGGCATGGCGAAGGTGCTCGCCCGAACCCACGGTTTCGCGCACGCCCTGCCGCACTGGCGCCGTTCGTACCGGCTCTATGAGGCGTTGGGGGTGCCCGAGGCGGCGGAGGTCCGTACCCGCCTCAGCGAGCCGGACGGTGCTTTCGGCAGTGAGTGACGACCGTCTCGTGGACGGCCGACCCGGCGGAAAACGCTTGCTCTGACTGCCCTCCCAAGTGATCACGAAACTTCGTGTCGTGAGGACGTCGACTCTGCTACTTTTCTGCCGAATCGTCACCTCTCGGTGGCATGACCCGTTCGAAACGGAAGATTCATGGCGATAGTAAGCAGGCTGTGTGGTGTTGGCGGCGGTCTCGGTGCTCTGGTCTTCATGTGGGCGCTTCCCGGCGGCGACTTCATAGGAAAGATCGTCAGTGGGGGCGTCCCCTCATTCTTCGCATAAGCGTCAATAGGTTCACTGGTGGACGGGTCGGGCGCGCTGTGCGCCCGACCCGTTCGCATGCGGCCCGATGACCGCCTGCCTGGGGCGCCTCGCACGCATTTTGGGAACTTTGACGGACCTCTGCGAGCGGCGAGCCGGCGTTCGTTGACCATCACGTCGTGTGAAGCTCCGCCGAGCCCGCTGACCGCGGTCAGCCGCCGGGGCATCAGGGCGCAGCCGCCCGCCCGCGCCTTCTGGGGAGCCCCGCGCGCCCCGATGACGCCGGCCTTCTCCTCGGACGGCGGCCGCGCCTGGCCGGACCGGCACGACCTGGAGGCGGGCGACGGCCACTGCCTGACCGACAACTCCCGCGACGGGCTGAACCGCGAGCTGTCGTACCCGACCATCCGGCAGACCCCGGACGGCGCGCTCCACATCGCCTGCACCCACCACCGCAAGGCCATCAAGTACCTGCGGATCCCCGAGCCCGCAGGCGAATGACGACCTCCGCCTGCGTGCCCGGCCGCGGCACCGGGCACGCAGGCGGTGTCCAGGGCGGGGTGATCCGGCTCACTCTCTGATATATCGCGGGACGATGTATCGGATGGTGATATATCGTCCGCGTATGGTCAGACGATCGACAGTGATGAGCGAGCCCACGTACTTCGTGCTGGCCGCGCTGCTCGACGGCCCGCTGCACGGGTACGGGATCATCAAGCGGGCGGGGGAGCAGTCCGGCGGGCGGGTGCGGCTCGCCGTCGGCACCCTCTACGGCGCGCTCGACCGGCTCGCGGGCGACGGGCTGGTCGCCGTGGACCGCGAGGAGACCGTGCGGGGCCGTCCCCGCCGCTACTACCGGCTCACCGAGGACGGCCGCCTGGCGCTCGCCCGGGAGGCGGCGCGCATGGAGCAGGCCGCCCGGGTCGTCACCGCCCGGATGGCGCCGGGCGCGGCGGGCGCATGAGCGGGACGTTCACCGAGGGCTGGTACCGGCTCTTCCTGCGGGCCTTCCCGCGCGCCCACCGCGAGGAGTACGGCGCCGAGATCCTCGGCACGCTGATGCACGATTCGCCGCGCCGCGTCCCGTCCCTGCGGGAGACCGCCGGGCTCGTCACGGCGGGCTTCGCCGCCCGGGCCCGCGCGGCCGCCGAGGGGCCCGCGCCGTGGTGGGCCGACGGCACGCAGCTCGGCCTGCTGACGCTCGCCCTGGCGAACCTGGCGTACGGCGCCGGCGACCACGCGTCGCCGTGGTGGCTGGCCGCCTCCGCGATGCTGGTGATCGCGCTTCTGCGCGGATGGGCGCCAGCGGCGCTGCCGTTGGCCCTGGTCGTGGCGTTCTCGACGAGCCGGGCCATGATCTTCGGAGTCGAGGCGACGCATTGGGCGCCGTTCTTCGGCCCGGCGTACCACGACTGGGTCTCGCTGACGCCCTACGGACTGCTGGCGGCCGGGGCCGTCGTCCTCGCTGCCGCCCGGCCGGGGCGCCTGCGCACCCGGCCGTGGTGGTGGCTGGCGATCCCGGCGGCCGCTTTCGTTCTCGCCTACATGCCCGGTGTGCGGGAGTACGGCATGGTCTGGCAGTCGGTCAGGGCGGGCACGGAGGGCGTCCTCCTGCTGGCCGGGGTGTGGGCGACGGCCGTTGCGCGCAGTCCGCGCTGGGCGCTGGCGGCGGCGGTCTACGTCGTGCCGGGCGTGGCGTCCGCGCTGCTGACCGGCCTGCCGACGAACGCGCAGGAGACCGGGTACCGGCTGACCCTCGCCGGTCTCCTGCTGGTCATGACGGCGACCGCAATGAGGCGCGCAAGGTCTTTGAGCTCGTCCCCCGGCTGAGTGGCACGACCCCCGGGCACGAACGCCCCCAGCCCCGCGCCGTGCCCCGCGGGGGCGGGCAGGGGCGGCGCGGCGCATTCTGTGGCGCTGAGGGGGTGCCGACCCGTGGACTCGGCCGACACCCCCACCGCCTCGTGTGGGGTTCGTTCGGAGCGCGCGCGTCAGCCCACCGCGCGCTTGACGAGGGCGGCGATGCGCTCCTCCACCTCCGGGGTCACCTCGGTCAGGGCGAACGCGGTCGCCCACATCGGCCCGTCGTCGAGCTTGGCCGGGTCGTTGAATCCGAGCGTGGCGTACCGCGCCTTGAACTTCGCCGCGGCCTGGAAGAAGCAGACCACCTTGCCGTCCAGCGCGTAGGCGGGCATCCCGTACCACAGCCGCGGCGCGAGATCCGGGGCGGTGGCCGTGATGACGGCGTGGACCCGCTCGGCCATGACCCGGTCCGAGTCGGGCATCTCGGAGATCTTCTGCAGCACGTCCCGCAGCGCCTCCGCCGCCTTCTCCTCGCGCGAGGCGCGGCGCGCCGCCTTCTTGCGCTCTTGGGCGTACTCCTTCATCGCGGCCCGCTCCTCGGCGGTGAAACCCTCGTAGCCGCTGTCGGTGCTGCTCATGAACTGCCCCTTTCCTGGTATTCGGGCGTAGAAAAGACCCTATATGCAGAGTCATATGCAGAGTCCGGTCGTGCCGGGCGTCAGCCCAGCCAGACGCCGCCGCGCATCAGCTCGCGTTCCGCCAGTTCGTTCTCCTCGCGCCACGCCTGGACGCGGTGCGGCCGGACGCGGAACCACCGGTACGGCGTGTCCGCCCCGCGCGGATCGAACCCGGCGCGCGCGGCGAACCGGTCGCCCCGCTCCGGCGGCAGCGCGCCGATCTCCAGCACCTCGACCCGGCCGTCGATCACCGTCACGTCGCGGGTGTGGCCGAGCCCGAGCCGGACGACCCCGGTCGCGGCGAGGTTCCGGCCGGTCGGGCTGCCCGCCGGCGTGGCCATCAGCAGCGTCTCGCCGTCCCAGTCGAACGACAGCGGCACCAGGTGCGGCGCGCCGTCCGGTGCGGCGCTGGCCACCCAGACGTCGGTGTCGTGGGCGAGCCGGTGCTCGGTGTCGCGGCGGCGCCGGGAGCGGGGGCGGGGAGCGCCGCCCGCGGACGGGCACTCGGGGGCGGTCGTCATGGTCACTCCTGTGGTCGTCGTGACGCGATCGCTCCGGTCCGTCCCGCCGGGCCCGATCGCCGTGATCACAGCCTCGCCCGTCCGGTATGCCGGACGCATCCGTGCCGACCACGGAGAACACCACGGATAATGAGTCGGTGTCCAGGTCGGCGATCTCGGCTCGGGAGGCCGAAGTCCTCGCGCTGCTCGGGGAGCACCTCAGCAATGCGGAGATCGCCGCGCGGCTGGTCATCTCCGTCCGCACCGTCGAGTCGCACGTCTCCTCGCTGCTGCGCAAGCTCCAGCTCCCCGACCGGCGCGCGCTCGCCCGGCACGCGGCCGAGCTCGCACGCGCCGAGCCGGCACCCGCCCTGCCCGCACCGCTGACGACGTTCATCGGCCGGGTGCGGGAGCGCGGCGAACTGGCCGCCGCGGTGAAGGCGCACCGGCAGGTCACCGTCGTCGGACCCGGCGGGGTGGGCAAGACGCGCCTGGCGCTGGCGGTGGCGGCGGACGTGGCAGGCGACCACCCCGACGGGGTGTGGTTCGTCGACCTGGTGCCGGTCGCCGAGCCGGGCCGGGTGGGCGCGGCGGTCGCGGCCGCCATGGGCGTGGGCGAGCAGCCCGGCCGCGACGTCGATGACGCGGTGCTGGCCGCGCTGGCCGACCGCCGGGCGCTCCTGGTGCTGGACAACTGCGAGCACGTCCGCGACGGGGTGGCGCCGTTCCTGGAGCGGCTGCTCGCCGCCTGCCCGCGGCTGCGGGTGCTGGTGACGAGCCGCGCCCGGCTGATGGTCCCGTTCGAGCGGGCCTTCCCCGTCCCGCCGCTGTCGCGGGACGGCGGCGACCGGTCCGAAGCGGTGGCCCTGTTCATGGACCGGGCGGCGGCGGTCGGCTCCCCGCCGGGACCGGCGGCGAGCGACGGCGTGGTGGCCATCTGCGAACGGCTCGGCGGCATGGCGCTGGCGATCGAACTGGCGGCGGCGCGGTGGCCCACCCTCGGACTGGACGGCCTCCTGGCCGGCCTCGCCGACCCGCTGCGGATCCTCACCGGCGGCCCCCGCGCCGACGACCGGCACCGGTCGGTGCGCGCGGTGCTGGACTGGAGCCACGACCTGCTGGACCCGCAAGACCAGGCGCTGCTGCGCCGGGTGTCGGTGTTCGTCGCGCCGTTCACCCCCGCCGCGGCCGCCGACGTCGCCGGGTTCGCCCCGCTGGACCCGGCCGCGGTCGTCGACGGGCTCGGCCGCCTCGCCGAGCACAGCCTGCTCGCCGTGACACCGTCGCCGACCGGCACCCGCTACCACGCGCTGGAGACCGTCCGCCAGTACGGGACGGAGCGGCTCGCCGACGCCGGGGAGCTGACCGACGTCCGCGCCCGCCATCTGGACTGGTGCCTGGCCGGTGCCGCCGCGCTGAGCGGGGCCGCGGGCGCGGACTGGCGCGTCCGGTTCGACGCCGTGGCGCAGGACATGCGGGCCGCCCTCGCCTGGGCCGCCGACCGGCCGGAGCGGCGCGCGGACGCCCGCCGGCTCGCCCTGGCCATGGCCGAGCTGGCCTTCGCCCGCAACCTGCTCGGCGAGGCCCAGCAGCGGTTCGAGCAGGCGGCCCGGCTCGCCGAGGCGGCGGACGCGGCGCAGGCGCTGCGGCACGCCGCCGCGCTGGCCGCCCGCCGCAGCCTCGACGGCGACATGTACCGCCTGCACCGCGCCGCGGCCGACGCCGCCCGCCGGGCGGA
>NZ_BAABDO010000019.1:0-74303 GCF_039539665.1 Actinomadura keratinilytica | reverse complement strand
GCCGGCGGCGCGGCAAGCGGGGCCGCGGCCGGTGCCGCAGGAGGCCCGGCCGGTGCGGCCGCAGGAGCGGCGGCGGGCGCCGCCAAGGCGGCCGCCGACAAGGCCGCCGACACGGCACGCAACGCGGCGAACAACGCGGCCGACGAGGGAGATGGTCCGAGTGGCAGCAGATAACCGAGTGGAGCGCACCTACGGCAACTGGCGCAAACCCGTCTCACCCGGCATCGGCCGGCTCGGGATGCTCGGCACCGGCATCCTCATGCTCGGCCTGGTGACCATCGCCCTGTCGGCGATGGTGTCGCTGTGGGCCGCGGTGATCGCGGCAGTGGTCCTGGGCGTCGTGATGCTGCCCCTGGTGGTCCAGGACCGGCACGGCCGCACGGCCCTGCAGGCCGCCACCGCGCGGATCGCCTGGTGGCGCGGGCGTTCCCGGGGCTGGCACCTGTACCGGTCCGGGCCGCTGGGCATCACCGTGCGCGGCGGCCACCGCCTGCCGGGGCTGATGGCCGCGTCCCGGCTGGTGGAGGCGCAGGACTCCTACGGCCGCCCGTTCGCGATGGTCATGATCCCCTCGACCGGCCACTACACCGCGGTGTTCGAGTGCGCCGCCGACGGGGCGGCCCTGGTCGACCAGGACCAGATCGACACGTGGGTCGCCTACTGGGGGCAGTGGCTGGCCTCGCTGGCGTTCGAGCCGAGCCTGGTCGCCGCCAGCGTGACCATCGAGACGGCGCCCGACCTGGGCTACCGGCTCCAGCGGGAGGTCGAGGGCAACGTCGACCCGAACGCCCCGGAGCTGGCCCGGCAGACCCTGGAGGAGATCACCCGGACCTACCCGGCCGGCAGCGCCCAGGTCTCCACCAGGGTCGCGGTCACCTACTCGGCCGCGCCGCGGCCGGGCGCCAAGCGCCGCACCATGGAGGAGATGGCCCGCGAGATCGGCACCCGCATCCCCGGGCTCACCGCGAACCTGGCGATGACCGGCGCCGGAACCGCCCGTCCGATGACCGCGACGGAGCTGGCCAAGGCCGTGCGGGTGGCCTACGACCCGGACGCGCAGTCGCTGCTGGAGACCCTCGGCGACGAGGAGATCAGCTGGGACGACGCCGGTCCCGTCGCGGCGCAGGAGTACTGGGACCGGTACGTCCACGACTCGGGCGTCTCGGTCACCTGGGGCATGTCGGAGGCGCCGCGCGGGGAGGTGCTGTCCAACGTGCTGACCGGGCTGGTGTCCCCGCACCGGGACATCGCCCGCAAGCGCGTCACGCTCCTGTACCGGCCGTACGATCCGGGCGCGGCGGCCAAGATCGTGGAGCGGGACCGCAAGGACGCCCGGTTCCGCATCTCCGGCGCCCAGACCGCCGCGCGGGACGCGGTCGCCGTCGCGGCGGCGGACCAGTCCGCCCGCGAGGAGGCCAAGGGAGCCGGGCTGGTGCGGTTCGCGATGCTGGTCACCGCCACGGTGCGGTCGGTGGAGGAGCTGTCGCTGGCGACCGCGGCGATCGACACGCTCGCGCCGCCCGCCCGGGTGCAGCTGCGGCGCATGTACGGGTCGCAGGCGTCGGCGTTCGCGGCGGCCCTGCCCCTCGGCATCGTGCTGCCCGACCACCTCCAGGTTCCTGCGATGGTGCGGGAGGCGATGTGAGCACCTCCACCGATCCGCTCGCCCACCCGGCCGCGGGCATCGGACCGGCGGCCGGCGACGAGAACCTCAAGAAGAACAAGAAGGGCAAGAAGAAGGCGAAGAAGAACAAGGAGGACCACGCGTCCGAGCAGAGGTCCCCCGCGGCGCCCCGGCCCGGCATGCGCGGCTTCGCCGGGCGGGGCGGCGGCCGCGCCGGGTACGTGGAGGCACCGCCGGAGTGGCGCGGCACCACCGTCCAGGTGTGCGGCCTGTGGCCGTTCGGCGCCGGGTCGGGCACGCCCATGGTGGGGGTGCCGCTCGGCCGGGAGCTGATGGGCGGGACCACGCTGTGCTGCGACCCGATCTCCTGGTTCCAGCGCGCGGGGCTGATCCACAACCCCTCCGTGCTGGTGCTGGGCAAGCCGGGCCTGGGCAAGTCCACGCTGATCCGGCGCATGGTGGTGGGGCTGACCGGCTACGGCGTGTTCCCCATGGTGCTCGGCGACCTCAAGCCCGACTACGTCGATCTGATCCGCGCGCTGGGCGGGCAGATCATCAAGCTCGGCCGCGGGCTGGGCTCGCTGAACGTGCTCGACCCGGGGGAGACGGCCGCCGCCGCGGCCAAGCTGTCCGGCGACGCGCGCGCCAAGCTGGCGGCCGACGCGCACGGCCGGCGGCTGAACATGGTCGCCGCGCTGGTGACGGTCCTGCGCGGCACGCCCATCGCCGACACCGAGCGCACCATCCTGAACGCCGCGCTGCGAGTGCTGGACGAACGGCACAAGGGCGTGCCGATCCTGCCGGACCTGATCAAGGTGATCGACGAGGGGCCGGAGCGGCTGCGCAGCGTCACCCTGGCGCGCGGCAGCGAGGAGCGCTACCGCAAGGCCGTGGACCCGCTGCACGCCTCACTGCTCGGCCTGCTGGACGGGCCGATGGGGGAGACGTTCGCCCACCACACCACCACCCCGATCAGGCTGGACTCCCCCGGCGGCGTGTGCATCGACATCAGCGGGATCGACGACGCCGACGCCGAACTCCAGGCTGCCGTGCTGCTGGCGTGCTGGTCGGACGGGTTCGGCGCGGTGGAGGCCTCCCATGCCCTGGCCGACCAGGGCATGGGCCCCCAGCGGCACTTCTTCGTCGTCCTCGACGAGCTGTGGCGGGTGCTGCGCGCCGGACGGGGCCTGGTGGACCGGGTGGACGCGCTCACCCGCCTCAACCGCCAGCGCGGGCTCGGCCAGGCGATGATCACGCACACCATGGCCGACCTGCTGGCGCTGCCGGACCCCGCCGACCAGCTCAAGGCCAAGGGTTTCGCCGAACGCGCGGGCATGGTCATCTGCGGCGGCCTGCCGCAGGCGGAGATGCCCATGGTCAACGAGGTGGTCCGGCTGTCCACCGCCGAGCAGAACATGATCGTGGACTGGTCGACGCCGCCCTCCTGGGACCCGACGCTGAACCGGGACGGCGAGCCGCCCGGCCGAGGCAAGTTCCTGGTCAAGGTCGGCGGCCGTCCGGGCATCCCGTTCAAGGTCGAACTGACCGCCGCGGAGCGGGAGGTCAACGACACCAACAAGCGCTGGGCGCACTCCACCACCAAGCCCAAGCGCCTGTGACCCGTGCCCGGCCCCACCGGTCGGAAACGGCCCGCCCCGCCGTCTCACGTGGGACGGCGGGGCGGGCCGTCTTCTGCAGTGGTCCGCGTGCGGCCGCTCAGTCCTCCAGTTCCATCCGGGGGAAGATCGGCTCCGGCTTCACCATCGTGCGGCCCGGCAGGCCCTCCAGCCATTCAGCCGGGTCGCCCAGGCGGCGGCCCTCCTCGCCGATCGTCGCCAGGATCTTCTCCGCCGACCCGGGCAGGAACGGCAGCAGCAGCAGGCCCACCTGGCGGATGGCGCCGGTGAGGTGCAGGAAGACGGTGTCCATACGGGCGTCGGCCGCCTTGTCGCCCGCCTTCGCCGCCTTGGCCAGGTGCCAGGGCGCGTTGCCGTCGACGTAGGAGTTGGACGCGCGGATCAGGTCGCCGACGTGGGCCAGCGCCTCGCGGTGGTCGTAGCGGCCCATCGCCGCCACGACGCCCTCGACGCTCTCGGCCACCTGCCGGGCGAGCTGCTCGTCCAGGTCGGTGCGCTCGCCCGCGGCCTGCGGGATCGTCCCCTTCCGGTACCGGCCGATCATGCTGGCCACCCGGCTGACCAGGTTGCCCAGGCCGTTGGCGAGGTCGGTGGTGTAGCGCTGGACGAGCCGTTCCTCGTTGAAGTCGCCGTCCTCGAAGGGCGAGATGTCGGCGAGCAGGGCGTAGCGCACCGCGTCCAGTCCGTACTTGCCGACCACCGCCACGGGGTCGACGACGTTGCCCAGCGACTTGCTGAGCTTGCGCCCGTTGGCGGTGATGTATCCGTGGACGACCGTCTTGGTGGGCAGCGGCAGCCCGGCCGACATGAGCATCGCCGGCCAGTAGACCGCGTGGAACCGCGTGACGCCCTTGCCGAGGATGTGGACGCGGGATTCGGCCTCCGCCCAGTAGCGCCGGTACTTCTCGTCGCCGTCGGCCCAGCCCAGGGCGGTGATGTAGTTGGTGAGCGCGTCGATCCAGACGTAGATCACCTGGCTGGGGTCGCCGGGCACCGGAATGCCCCAGCCGCGGGCGCGCTCGGTGGAGCGGGAGACGCTGATGTCCTCCAGCCCCGCCTCGACGAAGCTGACGACCTCGTTGTAACGGCTGGTCGGCACGATCTGCAGCGCACCGGACTTATAGGCGTCCAGCAACTGGTTCTGGTAGCGGGAAAGCCGGAAGAAGTAATTCTCCTCGCTGACCAGCTCCGGCGGCACCAGGTGCTCGGGGCACTTTCCGTCCACCAGTTCCGCCGGCGTGTAGAACTGCTCGCAGCCGACGCAGTAAAGCCCTTCGTAGGTCTTCTTGTAGATGTCGCCGTTGGCGGCGATCAGCTCCCACACGCGGGACGCCCCCGCGATGTGCCGCGGGTCGACACTGGTGCGGATGAAGTCGTCCTGGCTCATCCCCAGCTGCTCGGTGAGCTGCTCGAAGTAGACGACGTTCCGGTCCACCAGCTCGCGGGTGGAGATGCCCTCCGCCTCCGCGGCGATGACGTTTTTCAGGCTGTTCTCGTCGGAGCCCGTCAGGAAGAAGACATCGCCTCCCTGGAGGCGTTGGAACCGCGCGAAGCAATCCGCCTGAACGTACTCCAGCGCATGCCCGAGATGAGGCCGCGCATTGACGTATGGGATCGTGGTCGAGATGAAGCTGCCGTTGCTCACATCGCCCTCATCATTGTTCGCGGTTCGCCTGTCCGCCGGCGCGTCCGTGCGTCAGTCTATCCGTCCTGTTCAGGCCCCTGCGGAGGGACGACCGGCCATCCCGTGCGGGTCACGCGACAGCGACCGGCGAGGCCACTGAACAGGCAGTCGTTGTGGGGATCCACTCCTCGTCCGTCACCCATGGGTACCGCCGGCCGTGGTGGCCGCGGTGGTGCGGGACGCGGATCCGGTCCGCCGCAAGACGCCGGGTGAGCACCAGTTCTCAATCCCGCCAGTGTATCGGGATGCGGTCGTCCACCCCACCGGATTTCACCGAGAGTGAGCATTTGCTCGCACTACGCGTCCATCCGACCGCACCCGCCGGGGCGGGCACCGTACGTGGCGGAGGCTGTGGGATTCGAACCCACGGAGCCGGGGCTACCGACTCAACGGTTTTCAAGACCGTCTCATCTGTGCGGGCGGGTGCGAGTGGAGATCATCCCGCGCGGTTCCCGCAGGTAGTTGTGCGGATGGGTGGAACGCCGCGCGAGCGGGTGGCGTGCCGCGTGGTCACTTCGTGGTCACTTCGCCGGGCCCTCACGATGCCCGCCTGGAACGCTCTGTCGCCCGGGCTGGCGCCCGCTACCGGGCGCGGCGCATGGCTCGTCTGGCGTGGCGGAGAGCGATGGCCGGATGGTGACACCAGCGTGGCCGTCGTGAACGGCCGTTCGTTCCCCGGCGTCACACGAGCGACTTCCCCAACACCTCGGAGACGCCATGTACGGACCGCCACCCGGCCCACCCCCAATGCAGCCGCGCGCCTGCGGCGTTCACGGTGCCATCGTGTTCCTGCTGTGCGTGGTGTGCGCTGTCGGCGGCCTGGCGGTGGGCTGCGTCGGAGGCATGGGGCTCGCCAGCGCGCCCGACCCCACGTCGAGCCCGAAGGCCGTCGCCGCATCCGAGACGTCGACCAGCGAGGCGCCCGCGTCCACCGAGCCGAGCACGTCGCCCAGCGACTCGCCGCCCCCCACGCCGTCCAAGTCGTCCCCGTCGCCCACCCCGAAGATCCGGGTGCCGAACGTGGTCGGCAAGAACCACCAGGAGGCGCAGGACATCATGCAGCGCGCCGGCCTGTGGGGGCTGGCCGAGGAGGACGCCACCGGGCAGGGCCGCATGCTGGTGTTCGACCGCAACTGGCAGGTCGTCCGCCAGTCCCCGAAGGCCGGAACGATGGTGTCGCCGGACGAGACCATCACGCTGTACAGCAAGAAGATCGGCGAGTAACCGAAGGAAACAGGACCCCCTGACGCGCGCAGGCCCCGCGCCGTAGCCTGAAGGTGTCGAGGCTTCAGGAGGTGCAGGGCCTATGCCCGAAACTAGCACGATCCGTGAGAATCTGAAGCGCCTGCGCGTCGAGCGCGGCCTCAGCCAGGAGGGACTGGCAGAGAAGTCAGGGCTCAGCAAAGCCACCATCGCCAAACTCGAACAAGGCCGCCGACAGGGTGAACGCACCACGACGTTGATGCGGCTGGCGAATGCGCTCGACGTCGAGCTGGGCGAGCTAGTCGGCAAGCGGGAGCGGCTCGGTGAGGACCGCGACGGCGCGAGCGTCCTCGCCGTCCGCGACGCGATCCTCTCGCCGTCCCTCCTGCCAGGGCTCCCCGGCCTGGACGCCGAGGACCACGGCGACCCCACGCCCCTCCCAGACCTCACCGCAGCAGTGACAACCGCTTGGGAGGCGTACTGGGCTGGCGAGTTCGGCAAGGTGGCTGCGGCGGTGCCCGGCCTGATCACTGAGGCGAGGCTGACCCACCGTTCACTCGGCCCGGCCGCCGCGGCGCCACTCGCACAGGCGTACCAGCTCGGCGCCTGCCTCATGGTGCACTTCGGACGGGACGACCTGGCCGCCATCGGCGCCGAACGCGGCATCGTCGCGGCCGCCGAAGGCGACGACGAATGGCAGTGGGCCACCGTGCAGGGCACGTACGCGTGGGTGCTTCACCACCAGGCGCGGCTGGCCGAGGCCGAGGATCTGGCAATGCGAGTCGCCGAGCAGATCGAGCCGAGCTTCAGCGCGCCGGACGAGCACCTCGCCGCGTGGGGCAACCTCCTGATGACAGCGCTCGCTCCGGCGTGCGCCGCTGGCAAGGACCCGAAGGACTACGTCTCCAAGGCTGCGGCCGCAGCCGAGCGGATCGGGCATCGAGTCGACGTCTACCAAACCGGGTTCGGGCCAGCCACGGTTGCCATGCAGGCCGTGCACGCGTACGCCGTGCTGAAGAAACCTGGGCAGGCTCTGAAGGCGGCCAAGAACGTCCGGGTGGGGAACCTGCGCGGCATCTCCCGTGCCCGCCATCTCCTCGACGTCGCGCGGGCTCACGTCGACGCGGGGCAGCCTCGTGCCGCTGAGACAACGCTGGCGGAGGCGAGGGCCATGTCGAGAGTGTGGTTCAGGCACCAAGGGTTGGCGCGTACGTTGGCGGCGGAGGTGCGGGAGATCCAGACTCGGCCGTCGCCGGTGATTCGGGCTATGTGCCGCGATCTCGGCATTGAGTAGGACGCAGCGTCCTACCTGGCGCCCGAAGCTCAGCCGTAGGTAGGACACAACGTCCGAGCGTGGCCGGACACGGCCACGGAGAGTAGGACAGTGCGTCCGTTGCGCAATCCGTGAGTAGGCGGAACTCTGTGACGCGTGACACAAACACCGGCGAGCGGCAGGTCAATCGCCACGCTCGGCACGCTCGGCGACATAGGAGCCCTTGCCTCGCGTCGTGACGATCAGCCCCTCATCGCGCAACGCCGCGATGGCCTTGCGGATGGTGCCGCGAGCCAGCCCGGTGTCCCTTTCAAGCTCATGCTCGCTGGGGATCAGCTCACCAGGTGCCAGGGTCCGGATCCTCTCGCGCAGGAGGGCGGCGAGCTGGGCCCACTTCGGCGTCGGCCCATCGGTGATCATCACTTGCCAGACCATAGAAGGGTATGGCTGGCTACAGATAGACATGCATGTCCATGGACAAGCATGTACAAGTGCATGGACGTCGCGGCCCCGAGCGAACCGTTGGCATGCGGGGTCAACGGGGCCGCGACCCAGGGGGGACGTCTCGCGGCCGGTGCGCGGCAGCCTGGCGCACCGGCCGCAGGACCCGATGACGCCGCACAGCTGCCTGCCCGGATCATCGTGCGGGGGGCCGCCCCCGTGGAGACCGACTGGCGGGGGTTGTGCGGCCTGATCGTCCGGGTCGGTCACCCGGACATGCCGCGCGCCTCTCATCCCCCGGGTGTGCGCGGCACGCGGGTTGTCTCGCACTGTGATGCGCTGCCCGCACCCACCGCACGGCCCCCCGACAACACCCCCACACGAAACGACCCCGGGCCGCTGCGCCATCAGCGGGGAGTCCCGGGGCCTCGCCGGACAACGGAGGTCCGACTATGCACGATCGTACGGATATCCCCGACTCGTACGACCCTCTCGCCGCGCTCGGTCGGCAGTTGGCCATGCGCGGGTTGACGGTCACCCGCATGCTGCACGTCGAGGACGCGACCGGTGTCTCGCTGACGATCACCTGTCGGCCGAGGGCAGAGGACGGCGGCCGCCTGTGGTTCTTCACCGAGGCGGGCGAGCCGATCGGCGAGGCCGACGGCGAGCACGAGGCCGACGCGGTCCTGCACATCCTCGGCCGCCTCGCCCAGCGGGCGGAGCGCCGTGCCGAAGAGGCCGCACGGTGACCCCGCCAGCAGAGCCCGCCGGGCCGGTGCGGTGGGACACCGCCGCCATCACCGCCCACTTGCAGCGCCTGTACCGCGTGCCGGTGTGGTGGGACGACCGCCACGCGGCATGGATGGCGGTGGTGCTGCGGCCGACCGGTCACCCGGTCGGTGACGAGGTGGTCGCGGCGGCCACGCCCGCCGAGCTCGGCCGGCGCCTGGCCGCCGCCGGGGTGCAGCCGGTCACCCGGCAGCAGGCCGCCGAGCCCGAGCCGGTGCGTGTGCGGCGTCCGGTGTACGGGCGGCACGAGGCGCCCCGGCCGCCCTGGTGGCGGCGCCTCGCCGGCGCCTTCGTCCAGCTCGACGACGACGAATGGTGAGCCGGGGGCGGCCGCGCCGTGGCACCCCGCCCCGCGTCCCGGCGCCGTCGTCCCCTCCCACGCCGCGCCCCCGTGGAGGACGGGCCCGGGGCTGCGGCAACTCGGCGGCGGCGCGGCCTGCCGATATGTCATCCCCGCCGCGCCGCCGCCCCCAGACCGCCGCGCCCCCGGCACGCTCCGGGGGGAGCCCTCCCCGGGGGCGCGGCACCCAGACGGCGGGGCGGCATCCTGGTGTTCCTGTCCGTCGTCGGCACGGACCAGACCTGCCACTGACGCACAGCGAAACCGCCCCGCCCTCCGAGGAGGGACGGGGCGGTTTCGTTTGGGCCACCCCCGCTCGCGCGGGGACTATGCGCCGCCAGTGCCGCGACGGGCTGATCTGCCCACCGCAGTCGGGCCACCCCCGCTCGCGCGGGGACTATGCGCCGCCAGCTCGTGCGGCAGCAGCGGGATCGGAACATCCCCGCGTGCGCGGGGCCGACCCGATCCCGGGGGTCGGGTTCGCCGTCGCCAGCGGAACATCCCCGCGTGCGCGGGGCCGACCTGGCCGAGTACCTCGACCTCGAACCCAAGACCGGAACATCCCCGCGTGCGCGGGGCCGACGAACGCGACCTTGCCGACCGGCGCGGACAAGTCGGAACATCCCCGCGTGCGCGGGGCCGACGGGCTGTCGCCTGGGGGTAGGGCTCATCCGGTCGGAACATCCCCGCGTGCGCGGGGCCGACACGCGCGAGCTGTGCGTGCTCGGACTGGACGTGCCCCTACCGCTCGACATCGACATCCGGGTGCTCTGCCCCTGACCAGACGAGGAACCGAATGAAAGGCACCACCTACAAACGCTGCAACTGCCGGGACCCCGAGACCGGGAAGTACTACAACCAGAAGTGCCCTCAGCTGTCCAGCCGGCGGCACGGATCTTGGATGTTCGACGTCCGCATCGACATCACCAGCCGTGACGGCCACCGTCTCAAGCGCGCCGGGTACGACACGCAGACGGATGCCAAAAGCGCGCTCGACCACGTCAACGACCTGATCAAGCTCGCCAAAGACGACGGCAAGTTGCGCCGACGCATCGGTGACCTGATCGTCGAGAAGTCCAAGCGCGGCGGTGAGCTGCCCACCGTCGAGGACGTGCGTCGCAAGCTCGGTGCGGGTATCGAGATCGACGCGCCGAGCATGACGCTTGCGGCGTGGCTGGAGGACTGGCTGGCCGGGAAGCGCACGCTGAAGGCATCCGCCAGGCTCGCCTACCGCAAGCACATGGACCACTGGCTGATCCCGCACCTCGGTGAGATCCCGCTCGACAAGTTGCGGGCCGAGCACATCGGCGGCCTGTTCGACCTGATCGAGGAGTTCAACGCCGAGATCGTCCAGGCGCGGAAGGAGAAGCGGAAGCCGCGCCTGCCGGGCGACACGCGGAAGGTCAAGAAGATCACGGGCCCAGCCACCCAGCACCGGATCTTCGCGACCCTCCGCAACGCGCTGAACGTCGCCGTCAAGCGCCGCCACATCGACTACAACCCCTGCATGAGCGTCGAGTTGCCGCCGGAGAAGCGGCCGCCGGCGCGCGTCTGGTCACCCGAGCAGGTCGTCACGTTCCTGGAGAAGACCGCCGATGATCGGCTCGGCCTGCTGTACCGGATCATCCTGCTGCGCGGCCTCCGCCGGGGGGAGGCATGCGGCCTGCGGAACGAGGACGTGCTGCCCGAGGGTGAGGGCAATCCCTACCTGCGGGTCGAGCAGGAGATCCTGCAGCTGCACGGGAAGCTCCACTTCGACACCCCCAAGACCAAGGCGGGGGAGCGGATCGTGGCCCTCGACTCCGAGACCGTGAAGCTGATCCCCGCGCACCGGGACCGGCAGCGACGCGAGCGCCTCGCCAACGCCGAGGTCTACCAGGATCACGGTCTCTTCTTCTGCCGCGAGGACGGGACCCCGCTGTCACCGGACTGGGTGTCGCAGTACTTCAAGATCCTCGCCCGCCGGGCCGGGCTGCCTCCGATCAAGCTGCACGAGGCGCGGCACACCGCAGCGACGTTGATGCTGGAGGCGGGCGTCGACATCAAGATCGTGTCCGACGGGCACGGCCATTCGACGACGCGGATCACGCAGGACCTGTATCAGCACGTGCGCCTGGCGGTGCACCAGGACGCGGCGGAGAAGGTACTGCAGCTGCTTCCTGCCGATAGTGACCAGGAGAGTGATCAGGAGACGGGCTCTTGACGCCGTGGTCACTTTCTGGTCACTACCAGAGATCTTGGTCGCGCCCCCGGCGTCCAGACTGGGCGCTGGGGGCGCGTCCCCGCAGGTGGCGGAGGCTGTGGGATTCGAACCCACGGAGCCGGGGCTGCCGACTCAACGGTTTTCAAGACCGTCGCACTCGTCCACTATGCGAAGCCTCCAGTGAGCAGCCCCCACGATAGCGCCAAGCCCGAGGTGAGTTCACAGGCTTTGCGGGCGCGGCGGTGCCGTGGGAGCGGCGGCGCCGGCGCAGGTCGGACGCGCTGGGGCCCGAGGGAGCCAGACCGTTCGGGTCATTCACCCTGAATCACATCGAAATCCTCCGTATCCTCGTCCGCATGTCGCAGACACCCAACGATCCGGCAGGGTCTACGCAGCAGTTCCAGAACTTCCAGCAGCAGGCGCAGCCGGAAAAGGCGGCCCGGGTGAACGTCGGCCTCATCGCCGGCATCGTCGCCGTCGCGGCCCTCGTCGCGATCATCGCGATCGCCATCGGGATGACGATGTGAGACCGGGACGACCCGCCGTCCACGCGCCGGTGGCCGTGGAACCCCGCCGGCGGGCCGCTCAGCCCCCAAGCACTCCCTCTGACCTGCCCGGGCCCATGCCGCCCCTCGGCCGCCGAGACCTCTCAACTGACAGAGGGCGACGCCCCGCGTCCTTCATGCCGACCTCCTGCGGCAGTCACCCGCACTGATCCGGCACCGCGCACACCCCCCACAGCACCCCCACCCCGCCCACTGACCGGCACGCTCGCCGAAGCACAGCAGCGATGACACGTGCCCGCAGCAGACACCCCGGCTACCCACACCCAAGATCAACCATGGCGCAACGCCACAACCACCAGACACGGCCCCAGGGCGCAGTCACCCGCACTGAAACGGCACATGCACCACGCACGGCGACCACACCTCCGCCTCACCCGCCGACCAGCACACTCGCCAAATAACAGCAGCCATGCCACAGGCCCGCAGCAGGCAGCAGACACCCCGACTGCCACCACCCAAGATCAACCACAGCCGAACACCACAACCACCGGACACAGCCCCAACGCGCATTCACCCCCACTAATGCGGCACGCGCGCACCAGCACCCCCGCCCCGCCCACTGATCGCAGCCCCAGCGATGGCGGCGAAACCACGAGCCCACTGCAAGCAGGAGACGACCCGGCTGCCCACACCCAAGTTCCACCATGGCGCAACGCCACGACCACCGGACACAGCCCCAACGCGCATTCACCCCCACTAATGCGGCACGCGCGCACCAGCACCCCCGCCCCGCCCACTGATCGCAGCCCCAGCGATGGCGGCGAAACCACGAGCCCACTGCAAGCAGGAGACGACCCGGCTGCCCACACCCAAGTTCCACCATGGCGCAACGCCACGACCACCGGACACGGCCCCAGGCGCGGTGAACCGTAGTGATGCGACGTGTGCGCACCCCAGCGGCGACTGCACCTCGGTTCACCAAGACCACGCGCGCCCGGCCTCGCCTCCACGTGGCACGACAGACCGGACATCTTGCGGAAACGGCAGTGCAGACGAGCCCGTTCATCAAGCGACCAAGCCCACAGCGCCGGGCAGGCGAGCCGCTTGTGAACCGCGAAGACAATGGTGCGTCCCCGGTGGCGACACACCTCGAGTCACCGGGCCCGCGTCTCGGCGCCTTGACCACAAACGCGGGAGCGCCGGGGTCGAGTGGAAGGAGCCCGGCGCTCCGCGCTGAACATCGCCGCAACTACCAGCGGCGATCCGAGCGAGGCGGTCGGCGTCCGGGTCGGCGGACGCCCTCCACCGCCACGGTTCAGATTCGCCACGCCCTTGGGATGCCCAGCGACAAAGCCCCCAAATGCCACTCAACGCCGTCTTTATCGAGAATCACCCGTATTCCGGCAGACGCCCCTCGATCGTTGCCGTCGGCGGGCGGCGCGGCACCCCGGCCATGCCGCCGCCGCACCCCGGTTCGCGGCGATCCGCCCGGTCGGTCCGCTGACGTGCCGGTATCACAACGGGAGGTGACCGGCTGTGCGGTTGTTGTGACGGCGCCGTCCAGAGACGGGAACCGCCGCGAAACCTCGCCGTCTTACGGTCGGCCGCGAGAACCCCGGATCAGACAGACGGGAGGCCGGTCTTGAGCATCTACGACTCGATCGGTGGTGCGGCGGCCGTGGCGGCGGCGGTGGACGACTTCTACGCCCGGCTGCTGGCCGATCCCAACCTCGCCCCCTTCTTCGCCGACACGGATCTGGCCCGCCTGAAGTCCCACCAGCGGTCGTTCATCGCCGCCGCCATCGGCGGATCGGAGATCTACAAGGGCCGCGACATGGCCGCCGCGCACGCGGGCCTGAACATCTCCGACAAGGACTTCGACGCCGTCGTCGGCCACCTGGTCGAGACGCTGCGCGGGCTGGGCGTCCCCGAGGACATCGTCGGCGAGATCGGCGCGAAGGTCGCACCGCTGCGCGCCGACATCGTCGGCGTCGAGGAGAAGGCCGGCTGACCGCGCTCCGGCGGGCCGTTCCGCCGAAGCGCGGCCGAAGACCCGCTCAGGCGCCGACGTACGCCGCGAGGTGCTCGCCGGTGAGGGTGGAGCGGTCGGCGACGAGCTGTGCGGGGGTGCCCTGGAAGACGATCCGGCCGCCGTCGTGACCGGCGCCGGGGCCGAGGTCGATGATCCAGTCGGCGTGCGCCATGACCGCCTGGTGGTGCGCGACCACGATGACGGACCTGCCCGCGTCCACCAGCCGGTCGAGCAGGCCGAGCAGCTTTTCGATGTCGGCCAGGTGCAGGCCGGTGGTGGGCTCGTCCAGCACGAAGACGCCGCCCTCGTCGCCCAGGTGCATGGCGAGCTTCAGCCGCTGCCGCTCGCCGCCCGACAGCGTCGTCAGCGGCTGGCCGAGGCCGAGGTAGCCGAGCCCGACGTCCACCAGCCGGCGGAGGATGGCGTGCGCGGCGGGAATGCGCGCCTCGCCCGCGCCGAAGAACTCCTCGGCCTCGGCGACCGGCATCGCCAGCACCTCGCTGATGTTCCGGCCGCCGAGGCGGTACTCCAGCACCGATGCCTGGAACCGCCTGCCCTCGCACTCCTCGCAGGTGGTCGAGACGCCGTGCATGATGCCGAGGTCGGTGTAGACGACGCCGACGCCGTTGCAGGTGGGGCAGGCGCCCTCGGAGTTGGCGCTGAACAGCGCCGGCTTGACGCCGTTGGCCTTGGCGAACGCCTTGCGGATCGGGTCCAGCAGCCCGGTGTAGGTGGCCGGGTTGCTGCGGCGCGAGCCGCGGATCGGCGACTGGTCGACCGACACCACGCCGGCGTCCGCGGGCATGGAGCCGTGGACGAGCGAGCTCTTGCCGGACCCGGCGACGCCGGTGACGACGACGAGCACCCCGAGCGGGATGTCGACGTCGACGTCGCGCAGGTTGTTGGTGTTCGCCCCGCGGATCGCGATCTTGCCGGTCGGCGTGCGCACCCGGTCCTTGAGCACGGCCCGGTCGTCCAGGTGCCGGCCGGTGAGGGTGCCGCTGCGGCGCAGCCCGTCGACCGAGCCCTCGAAGCAGACGGCGCCGCCGTGGGTGCCGGCGCCGGGGCCGAGGTCGACGACGTGGTCGGCGATCGCGATCGTCTCCGGCTTGTGCTCCACGACGAGCACGGTGTTGCCCTTGTCGCGCAGCTGCAGCAGCAGGTCGTTCATGCGCTGGATGTCGTGCGGGTGCAGGCCGACGGTGGGCTCGTCGAACACGTAGGTGACGTCGGTGAGCGCGGAGCCGAGGTGGCGGACCATCTTGACGCGCTGCGCCTCGCCGCCCGACAGCGTGCCGGTCGGGCGGTTCAGCGACAGGTAGCCCAGGCCGATCTCCACGAACTTGTCGAGGGTGTGCTGCAGTGTGGTCAGCAGCGGCCGCACCGACGGCTCGTCCAGCTCCCGCACCCACTCGGCCAGGTCGCTGACCTGCATCGCGCACAGGTCGGCGATGTTGGCGCCCTTGATCTTCGATGACCGGGCGGGCGCGCTCAGCCGGGTGCCGTCGCACTCCGGGCAGACGGCGAAGGTGGCGACCCGGTCCACGAACGCCCGGATGTGCGGCCGCAGCGACTCGCGGTCCTTGGCCAGGAACGACCTTCTGACCTGGACCACCAGGCCCTCGTAGGTCAGGTTGACGCCGCCGATCTTGATCTTGGTCGGCTCCCGGTAGAGGAAGTCGTGCAGCTCCTGCTCGGTGTAGTCGCGGATCGGCTTGTCCGGGTCGAAGTACCCCGACTCGGTGTAGAAGCGCACCGACCAGCCGCCGACCTTGAAGCCGGGCACGGTGATGGCGCCCTCGTTGAGCGACTTGTCCGCGTCGTACAGCTGGGTGACGTCGATGTCGGAGACCGTCCCCCGCCCTTCGCACTCGGGGCACATGCCGCCGGTCCGGGTGAAGGTCACCTTCTCGGTCTTCTTGCCGCCGCGCTCGACGGTGACCGCGCCGGCCGCCCGGACCGACGGGACGTTGAAGGAGAACGCCTGGGGCGAGCCGATGTGCGGCTCCCCCAGGCGGCTGAACAGGATGCGCAGCAGCGCGTTGGCGTCGGTGAGGGTGCCGACGGTGGAGCGCGGGTCGCCGCCCGGCCGCTCCTGGTCGACGATGATCGCGGTGGTCAGCCCGTCGAGGACGTCGACGTCCGGCCGCGCCATCGTGGGCATGAAGCCCTGGACGAACGCGCTGTAGGTCTCGTTGATCATCCGCTGCGACTCGGCGGCGATCGTGGAGAACACCAGCGAGCTCTTGCCCGAGCCGGAGACCCCGGTGAACACCGTCAGCCGGCGTTTGGGGATCTCGATGCTGACGTCCTTCAGGTTGTTCTCGCGCGCGCCGTGCACGCGGATCATGTCGTGGCCGTCGGCGACGTGCGCCGGGCGGCTCCCGTGAGCGGCGGTCTCCATGGCGTTCACGCTAGGCGACGTCCGGGCGCGGCCGCTTCCCCGGACCACGGCCGGCCGGATCGGCGCCGCACCGCCGCCCGGCGGGTCAGCGCGCCAGGACGCGGCGGGCGATCGCGTCGCGTTCGGCGGCCTCCCGCGCGGCGGCCTCCTTCTCGGCCGCGATGCGCCGGTCGTAGGCGTCGCGGGCCTCGGCGATCTGCTGCCGGTGCTCCTCGGTCCAGGTGACCAGGGGGCGGATGGTGGCGTGCAGGGTCTGCCCCATCGGGGTGAGGGCGTAGTCGACGCGGGGCGGGACGGTGGCGTGCACCGTGCGGCTGACCAGGCCGTCGCGTTCCAGGCAGCGCAGCCCGCAGTTCCACGTGCTGCGCCTGGAGCCGTGGCGCGTCCAGGTGGTCCGCGGCACCGACCCGCACCGCCGCATCTGGCAGGCATCCTGATTCAGCGGAAGCGGCCGGTGGAGGGGCGCCCCTCCACCGGCCGCTTCCGCCTGGTCACCAGCGCTTGGCCTGGCGCGCGACCTGGGCGGTGACGCGCTCGATGGCGCGGACGGCGACACGGGGCTGGTCGAGGTAGATGTAGTGCTCGCTCTCCGCGGCCGTGCTCAGCCTGCCGCGGCTGGACAGCGCGAGCCACTTGCGCTGGCCCGCGGCCCATGCCCGCTCCAGGCGCGGCCCGTACTCGGGGATGGCCGCGAGGTACGGCTTGCCATGCTGTATCACCTCGACCGGGATCCGTCCGGCGGAACGCACCCTTCCGTCGGTGATGACGAGCCGCTCAGGGTTCTGCCCCTGGAACACCGCGAGGTTCTGGGCGCGCAGCTCGGCCGCCGGCCCCGTGGCGGACTCGGGGATCGCCTTCTCGATGTCGCTGAGCATCGTCGGCGAGGTGGCGTCCATCAGGACCAGGCCCTTGACCCTGTCCCGGTGGTCGGGGGCGTACCTGGCGGCGATCAGCCCGCCCAGCGAGTGCCCGGCCAGCACGACCGGACGGTCGCCGGCGACCCGGTCGAGCACCCCGGTCAAGACCTTGCCGGTGCTGGAGAAGGTCTGCGGGCCGCCCGGCTGGTCGCTCGCGCCCTCGCCGAGCCGGTCGTAGGAGCAGACCCGGTTCTTCCTGCTCAGGGTCTTCTGGAGGGCGGCCATCTTGTCCAGCCCGTCCCCCATGCCGGGCATCAGGACGATGACCGGCTTGCCCTTCGCCGGGACGCCCGAGCAGGACACGTTCACCGCCCGGCCGCCGACATCGATCCTCTTGGTGCCGAAGATCGGCTGGGCCTGCCGCGCCGTGGAGGCGAGCGGGGCCTGGTCCGCCAAGGCGCTGCCGCCGCCGACCAGCCCCGTCCCGAGCACGGTGCCGCACAGCGCGACCGCAACGGATGCCTTGATCTTGCCGAGCATGTTCTCCTCCAGAACCGGCGCCGAGCCGAATCACGCGGCGCTGTGACGGAAAGGGCGGCCGGGTGCCGCGGCCATGACCGAAACGCTAAGGAATCGGCCGCCCGGGAATCGTCACCGCCGGGTGGACATTCGCCCGTAGCTCGCACGGGGGACAACGCCGCCGCGGGCCGGGCCGATCGGACCGCTATTCGACTTTTGCTCCATCGCGGCCGGTATGACCGCTACCCTCTCCCAGTGATCGCCCTACGGAAGGTCCGGGATGCTTGGCGGCGGTGCGACGTCACCGTACGTGACCTTCCGCTCGCACTGCTGCTGGCCGTCACATCGCTGCTGCCGGCGTTCGACGGCTACGAGACGCAGGTCGGCGACCTGCCGCCCCGCCCCCTCGACGCGCTGGCCTACGGGGTGCTCGCCCTGGAGTGCTTCCCGCTCGCCGTGCGGCGGCGGTGGCCGGCCGTCTGCCTCTACCTGGTGTCGTTCGCCTTCATCGTCGCCGAGCTGCGCCGTTACCACCTGGTCGCGGGCACCGCGCTGCCGTTCGCGTTGATGAGCGCGGGCGCCCATCTGGAACGCCGCCGCCGCCTCACCGTGATCGGGCTGTCGGCGGCGTATGCGCTGATGGCCGTCGCGCTCGACCGGCTCGGCTCGACCGAGGGGCCGGCAGGGTTCGTGATGTTCTACCTGGCGCTGGCGGGTATGTGGGGCGCCGGGGCCTGGTGGCGTTCCGCGCGGCTGGCCGAGGCCGAACGCCGCCGCCGCGTCGCCGAGGCCACCCGCGCGGCCGAACGCGCCCGCATCGCCCGTGAACTGCACGACGTGGTGAGCCACCATGTGACGGCGATGGTGGTGCAGGCCGAGGCGGCCCGGTACCTGACCGCCGCGCCCGACCGTTTCGACGAGACCCTGCGCTCTGTGACCGATGCCGGGCGGCGCGCCATCACCGACCTGCGGCACCTGCTGGACGTGCTCAACCCCGACCACCAGGGCACCGGCGCCAAGGCGCCGTCTGTCGAGGATCTGCATGAGCTGGTGGAGCAGACGCGCCGGGCGGGGCAGCCGGTGGAGTTCGCCTTGGAGGGCACCCCTGCTCAGCCGGGCGGCAATGCCGAGCTTGTGGCTTTTCGGGTGGTGCAGGAGGCTTTGACGAACGCCCTCAAGTACGCCCACGGCAGCCGCACGGCGGTCGGCGTGCGCCATGGCGAGAAGGAGATCACCGTGGAGGTCAGCACCGACGGCACCGGCTCGCGCGCCGCGTCCCCCGGCGGGAGCGGGCGGGGCCTGGCCGGGCTCCGGGAGCGCATCGACGCGCTGGGCGGCGACTTCACCGCGGCCCCGCGACCCGACGGCGGCTTCGTCGTCCACGCCCGCATCCCCAGGGATTAGCCGCCGGCGAACGCCCCGCACCCCGGCTACCGCCATCGGCCAGAACGGAAGGTGAGCACCTGCCCGCACAGAGCGCTCACCGGGCATGACCACGCCCGCGAACACCCTGGATGCAGAACGCCACCGCCCTGCCCGAGGCATCGGTGAAGACCACGGCCAAACACCCCGCCGCCGCGGCCAAGCGTCCGCCGCCTCCCCGGCTCCGTGGCACCGCCGATCCGAGCGGACCGGGACGGCGGCCGCCCGTCTCCGATACGACCACCCCGCCGACGCCAACCGGCACAAGCGGTAGCACAACCGGGCCGTGTGCTGCGAACCCACCACACACGCCACAGATCGCCGTCGGCGATGACGGGTAGCGGAATGTTCGCAGCTGACCGCGTCGCCCCCTGCACCGTCCTCGTTCAGCACACGGCACGGTCTACTGGGTCCGCATCAGCAGGCGGCCATGGCGGAACCGCTCCGTCTCGTGGGGCTCGCGCAGCACACGGCCGACTTCGGTGAAGCCCGCCCGGCGTGCCAGCGCGGCCAGGTCGCCCACCGGCCACCGGTAGGCCGGCGTCACCTTGTGGTCGAAGACCGTCACCGGGTCGCCCTCTGATTCGAAGAAGGCGAGCAGGAGGTGACCGCCCGGCGCCAGGACCCGCCGGAACTCGCTGAAGTACCGCGGCAGCTCCTGCGGCGGCGTGTGGATCACCGAGTACCAGGACACGATGCCGGCCAACTCCCCGTCGGCCAGGTCCAGGGCGTCCATCGAACCGACGTCGAAGCGCAGACCGGGATACGCCTTGCGGGCGAGGTCGATCATCACCGGCGACAGGTCGGTACCGAAGACGTCCAACCCCAGGTTCTGCAGATGCGCCGTCACGTGTCCGGGACCGCACCCGAGCTCGGCGACGCGCCCGCCGCCGGCGTTCCGTACCAGCTCGGCGAACACGGCGAGCGAGGCCCGGTCCAGCGGCTGGTCGTCGAGCGCGTCCCGGAAGAGCTCGGAGTAGAGGGCGGCGACGGCGTCGTAGGCGTCCGCCGTCGCCCGGAGATGGGAATCGGCTTCGGTCACGGCCGACGATCCTAAGTCGAGCGGGGGGGCGACATCCCCAACGGCGGCCAGGAGACCGGGAGCACCCGGCTGCTGGACGCCTGCCCGGCGGAGCGGCCGGCGCCCCTGCTCAATGGTTGCGAACGGCGATGTCGGTGTTCAGTGCCGTGGCGAACAGGCACCAGGCCGCGTAGGGAATCAAGGTGGCGGCCGCCGCGGTGTCAATGCTCACGATGCGTTTGAGCAGGTCGGCGTTGCTGGCGTCCAGCAGTACCGTGCCCACGGCGCCGGCTTTCGGGCTGCGTCGCGTGAAGAACAGGTGATTCCAAGCAAGGTTGAGGGCCAGGTTGACGCCCAAACTGCAGGCAAGGACCCGGCGCCGTCGGCCCGTGGCCTTCAGCAGGGCGCGGCCGGTGGCCCAGGCGAGTGAGGCGTAGAGCGGCGTCCACACCGCACCGAAAGCCCAGGACGGCGGCTGCCACCGGGGTTTGGCCAACGACCGGTACCACCGGCTGTCGGCGTCGACCGCGGCCGCCCCCATCACGGCGGTCGCCGTCACCGCCGCCGTCGTTGCTCCGTACGTCGCCCATCGCGTGGCGGCCGTCGGGTGAACTCGCTGTCCAGCAGGTCTCATAGGAACTGCCTTCCCCACCATGCCCGACACGAACGGCGCCGGCCCCCACCGCCCACGCGGCCCCACCCCGCAAAGGCGGACGGCGCGGCCGCTCGTTGCCCTGCCGTCCGTTTGCACGAGTCCCGGGTCAGAGGCGATTCCAGTCGACGGACATGGCCACTCGTGCTGGCGACTCGAATAGGCAGCGGGGCCGCGCGCCGCCGCGAGGCGGCACAGGCGGCAACGTCGGGCGCAGCACCTTGGCCGCAACCGAGCGCCGTGCGTCCTGGCGGCGCCGCCCCGAGGAGGCCCTACCCATCCCACAAGGCCCGGGCGGCAGAACGGCGCGGCGGCCTGCGCCCCACCACACTCGCAGGCGGCCGGGAGACACCTGCAACAACAGAAAGGCGGACACCAAAACCCAGGCGACGCGAACGGTGCCGCCAGGCGTCAAACCCACTGCCGTGGCAAGAATCCCAACAGGTGCGAGAAGCCCTCCATAAGACGGCACTGCCAGAGCTCCAGCTGAACGACCCCCGACCGCTTCGACCAGCCGCACGCAGAGTGCGGAACGAAAGCGGTCACATGCGCCAAGCGCAAGCGATCGGCGACCAACGCGCCCCCGGACACACACAACCAGGCAAGCTCTGCCCATCAAAGACGGCCAGGAGGCACATTCAACGACACCAAAACCCAGGCGACGCGAACGGTGCCGCCAAACGCGTCCTCAGACGCAGACGTCAACCCACCAAGGCCGATGGAGGCGCCCCAGCCCCGCCGCCGTCCATAACGAGCGCCCCAGAAGATGGAAGGGCCCCTGCATGAGATGGCACTACTGGAGCTGAGCTGACGGCCTCGAGCGCTTCGCCCAGCCACACGCAGGGCGCGGCATGAAGGCGGTCACGTGCTTAGTGCGCAAGCGGTCGGCGACCGACACATCCCCAGACGCGCATGGCCAGCAAGCCCTACCTACTGAAGACGACCCAAAGGCACATTCAGCGGGCACCCAAAACTCGGGCGACGCGAATGGTGTCGCCAAACGCGTCCTCAGACGCAGACGTCAACCCACCAAGGCCGATGGAGGCACCCCAGCCCCGCCGCCGTGGTCGTCCTCAGAGCGTCCGGCCGGTGCAGGTGACGGCGCCGGAACCGCGGTCGTCAGGACGCCATGGTGACCGACAGCAGCACGGCGGCGTCTTCGACGGCCTCCAGGCTGTGCCGGGCGGACGGCACGATCAGCAGATCGCCGCTCATGCCCTCCCACGTGGTGTCGCCGCTGTGCAGCCGCACCCGCCCTCGCAGCACGACGAGCGTCGCCTCGCCCGGGTTCTCGTGCTCGGCCAGCGAAGCACCGGCGCGCAGCGCGATGAGGGTCTGGCGCAAGGTGTGCTCGTGGCCGCCGTAGACGGTCTCGGCGCTGCGTCCGGCCCGGGCCGCCGTCGCACGTTCCATGAGCTTGCGGACCCGGGCGTCGAGGGAGATCTTCTGCATGAGGTCGCCTGCCTTTCTCTGAGAAGCGCACACCGATGCGGCGCGTCAAAGACCTTCAGGTCAGCGTCGCAAGCGGGCGTTGAGCCGGGCGGCCTGGCGCGTCAGGTGGTCGCGTTCGGCGAGGTCGGGGGCCTTCCGGGCCGCCTCGGCGTACAGCCGTGCCGCCGTCGCCAGGTCGCCGTCGCGCTCGTGGAGGTAGGCCGCCGCCGCGGTGTGGCGGGGCAGGGAGCCGTCCAGCCGCGCGAGTTCCGCCAGCCCGGCGCGCGGTCCGTCCGCCTCGCCGACGGCCACCGCGCGGTTGAGCCGGACGATCGGGCTGTCGGTCAGGCGCACGAGCTCGTCATACCACTCGACGATCTGCACCCAGTCGGTCTCCTCGGCGGTGGGCGCGTCGGCGTGCAGCGCGGCGATGGCGGCCTGGGCCTGGTACTCGCCCAGCCGGTCGCGGGCGAGGGCCGCCTGCAGGATCTCCACGCCCTCGGCGATCAACCGGGTGTCCCACCGGCTGCGGTCCTGCTCGGCGAGCGGCACCAGGCCGCCGTCCGGCGCGGTCCGGGCGGAGCGCCGGGCGTGGTGGAGCAGCATGAGGGCGAGCAGCCCCGCCACCTCCGGATGGTCGATCGCGGCCGCGAGCCGCCGGGTGAGCCGGATCGCCTCGGCGGCGAGATCGACGTCGCCGGAGTAGCCCTCGTTGAAGACCAGATAGAGGACGCGCAGCACGGTGCCGACGTCGCCGGGCCGGTCGAACCGCACGCCGGACACGGTGCGCTTGGCCCGGCTGATGCGCTGCGCCATGGTCGCCTCGGGCACCAGGTAGGCCCGGGCGATCTGGCGGGTGGTGAGCCCGCCGACGGCACGCAGCGTGAGCGCCACCGCGGACGACGGCGTCAGCGACGGATGCGCGCATAGGAAGTAGAGCTGGAGCGTGTCGTCCACCGCACGCGCGGGCCCGGGGGTCGGCTCCGCGTTGACGAGGTCCTCGCGCCGGCGCCGGGAGGCGTCCGCCCGGGTCGCGTCGCGGAACCGGTTCCACGCCACGGCGACCAGCCAGCCCTTGGGGTCCCGCGGCGGATCGACCGGCCAGACGCGCACCGCCTCGACCAACGCGTCCTGCACGGCGTCCTCGGCCGCCGCGAAGTCGGCTCCGCGACGGACGAGGATCGCGATGACGGTCGGCGTGAGGCTCCGGAGCAGGGCCTCGTCCAGCTGCGAACTCACTCGGTGATGGTGGGCGGCTCGGTCAGGAACGGGCGGACCTCCAGCCACTCGTGGATCGGCCTGCCGCCCGCCCCCGGGGCGGCCGACAGCTCCCCGGCCAGCTCGACGGCGCGCTCGTAGCCGTCGACGTCGATCACCATCCAGCCGGCGATGAGGTCCTTGGTCTCGGCGAACGGGCCGTCGGTGACCGGCGGGCGCCCCTCGCCGTCGTACCGGACGAACGTGCCCTCGGGGGCGAGCGCCTGGGCGTCGACGAACTCGCCGGTCTCCTCCAGCCGGGCGGCGAAGTCGCGCATGTACTGCATGTGGGCCGAGATCTCCTCCGGCGTCCACTGGTCCATCGGCACGTCGTTCACCGCGGCCGGGGCGCCCCGGTAGTGCTTGAGCAGCAGGTACTTGGCCATCGTGGTCCTCCTCGTCCCGGCGCGACCATTCTGGTCGCGTGTACCCCGGGGACGGAGCCGCTCACGGGTTCTCGACATCACCCCCAAGATCTTTCGACCGCCGCCGCACGAGCACAGAGCGCCGCGACACGACCGTCCGTCTCCGCCGTGCCCCGGCCGGCGAGGCCGAACCGATCAGAGCAACAAGAGGCACTCCTCACCCAAGGCGGGGACACCGGGCACGAACCACGCCTCCCCAGGCTCCCGAAGCCAGCCCCGGCACGGCCACACCGCGCCCCACGGGGCGGACCGGCTCCAGACGCTCGCCGCACACCCCGACACAGTGCCGCCGAGCAAGCCGACACACGCCTAGCAGTAGGTCAGCCACCGCACGGTCACCGCTTAACAACCGAATAGACGCCGGGCCAACTCCACACCGTCCCCCACACTTTCGACCACCCCGGTACGGCCACACCGCGCCTCAAGGGACGGACCGGCGCCGGGCGTGCACCGCACACCTCGGCGCAGCCCCGCCGAAGGAGTCGAGCCACACGCCTGTAGGTCAGCCACCGCACAGTGACCACTCAACAAGCGGGAAGACGCCAGACCAGCGCCCGTTTCCCACGCGTCCGCCGGCCGTGGTACGGCCACACCGCGCCCCACGGGGCGGACCGGCTCCAGACGCTCGCCGCACACCCCGACACAGCCCCGCCGAGCAAGCCGACACACGCCTAGCAGTAGGTCAGCCACCGCACGGTCACCGCTTAACAACCGAATAGACGCCGGGCCAGCGCCATAGCGTTTCCCCACGGGTTTGCCGGCCCTGGTGCGGGCACGCCGCCCTCCTGAGGCGCCGAGCTGGTACGGCGACGGCGCGCAACTGTCGTTCCCCCAGCGCACGTCGTACCCCGGGTGCCGGACTCGCCCAAGGGGATCGATCGACTGCGCCTTGGACGACGCCCCTAAGCGGTCGGACGAGCGGCATCGACGCGCAGGGGTCAGCCGGGCCGGCGCGAGATCAAGGCTTGGCCGGACGCGGTGCCAGGTGAAGACACGCGGCCCCGGCATCGGGCTCGGCGGTGGACCTAGCCGCTGGATACCTGGACGCGCAAAAGCCACCTCCACGATCTGGACCGGCCGAGGCGGAACGCCCGCGAGGCCGACGAGGGGGCCGCCGTGCTCCCGACCGGGCGAAGTCGCCTCAGGGGCTCAACGGTGCTCAGGCTTCCCATCCGGCGGTCGGGGCCGAACCGCGTCGGTGGGTGCGCTGTACCGTTGAGGGATACAGAAGAACCCCCACTGCTTGCCGCAGGGGGGCCGTTCCGTCACTGTGAGGTGGAGACCGTCGTCACCACCCCTGAGTGGGCGAGGAGGGATTTGAACCCTCACGTCCTCGCGGACACACGGACCTGAACCGTGCGCGTCTGCCGTTCCGCCACCCGCCCGGGTGCCGCCCCCTCTCGGGGGTGCCTCGAAAAGGCTAGCACGGTCTCGGGGGTGGTTAGGTATCCAGATACTTCGAGCGAACCTTCACACCGATACGATCGTCTACCAGTGGGGAAGGGAGGTGCCCGTGGGCGTCATTCAGCGCTTCGAGCGACGGCTGGAGGGCATGGTCGAAGGTGCCTTCGCCCGGGCCTTCAAGTCGGAGCTGCAGCCGGTCGAGGTGGCCAGTGCTGTACAGCGCGAGATGGACGACCGCGCCGCCATCGTGGCGGCTGGACGCACCCTGGTGCCGAACGACTTCGTCGTCGAGATCTCCGAACAGGACGGGCAGCGGCTCCAGGTGTACGCCGACAGCCTGAGCCAGGAGCTGGCGAACCTGGCCCGCGAGTACGCCAAGGAGCAGGGCTACTCCTTCGTCGGGCCGGTGCGCGTCCGGTTCGAGAACGCCGGGGACCTGGCCACGGGCATGTTCCGGATCCGGTCCGGCGTCATCCGCGGCTCCACCGTGGAGGGCGGGGAGATCCGCCGTCCGGTGAGCGACATTCCGCAGGGACGGGGCGGGGTGTTCGCCGGCCGGCCGCGGCTGCTGGTGACCACGGCGGTGGAGGGCGGGGACGCCACCCAGCGCACCTACGAGATCAACACGCCGGTCACGCTGCTGGGCCGCGGCACCGACTGCGATCTGCGGCTGGTCGACCCCGGCGTATCCCGCCACCATGCCGAGATCCGCGTAGAAGGCCCCGAAGTCGTGCTGGTGGATCTAGGGTCGACGAACGGCTCCTTCGTGAACGGTCAGCCGATCCGGCGGGTCACCCTCGTCGACGGCTCGCGGGTCACGATGGGGCGGACAACCCTGGTCTTCCGCCGCGATAGGGAGTAGCCCCGACTCCGATGTCCGAATTCACCCTCACGCTGATCAAGCTGGCGTTCCTCGCGGTGCTCTGGCTGTTCGTCATCGCGGCCGTCGGCGTGATCCGGGCCGACCTGTTCGGTTCCAAGGCCGCCGCCCGCGCGGCCCAGCCGCCGCAGCGGGCCGCCCGGCCGTCCAGACCGCCGCGGGCGCAGCGCAGCAACGTGCCGACCAAGCTGGTGGTCGTGCAGGGCGAGCGGGCCGGCACGGTCATCGACCTGACGGGGGCTCCGATCAGCATCGGCCGGGCGAATGACTCCACGCTCGTGGTGACCGACGACTACGCTTCGGGGCGGCATGCCCGACTTTACGCGCAGGACGGTCAGTGGATCGTGGAAGATCTCGGCTCGACCAACGGGACCTACCTCGGGCGCACGAGGGTGAGCCGGCCGATGCCGGTTCCGCCGGGCGTACCGATCCGTATCGGCAAGACGGTGATCGAGCTGCGCAAATGACTCTGGGAATTCGCTACGCCGCGCGGTCCGACGTCGGCATGCTACGCGAGGGCAACGAGGACTCGGCGTACGCGGGCGCCCATCTGCTCGCCGTGGCCGACGGGATGGGCGGACACGTCGGCGGCGAGATCGCCAGCGCCGCCGCCATCGCCGAACTGCGCAAGCTCGACAAGGAGCTGCCCGCCAACGAGCTGCTGGCGGCGCTCGAGCACACGGTCAAGGCGGCCAACGAGAACCTGCACCACATCGTCGAGTCGGACCCGTCGCTGCAGGGCATGGGCACGACGCTGACGGCGATGCTGTGGGCGGGCAACCAGGTGGCGCTCGTCCACATCGGGGATTCGCGGGCGTACCTGCTGCGCGAGGGCAGCCTGTTCCAGATCACCCACGACCACACGCTGGTGCAGTCGCTGGTGGACGAGGGCCGGATCAGCCCCGACGAGGCGGCCTCGCACCCCCAGCGGTCGCTGCTGCTGCGCGCGCTGGACGGCCGGGGCGAGGTCGATCCGGACCTGTCGCTGCGCGAGGCCAAGATCGGCGACCGCTACCTGCTGTGCTCGGACGGGCTGTCCAGCGTGGTCACCGCCGACACGATCTTCCAGGTGCTGACCGACGTCGACGACCCCGAGCAGGCCGTCCGGCAGCTGATCGACCTGGCCAACCGGGGCGGCGGGCCGGACAACATCACGTGCGTGGTGGCGGACGTCGTCGACCTGGGGCAGCAGCCGCCCCCGCCCGGCCCCGGCCACGCCGTGGGCGCCGCGGCCACGGCCCGTCCGCCGGAACTGCCGGGTGATCCCGGCGCGACGCAGCCCGCCCCGCCGGCGGGCGGCCCGGGGGGCGCCCCCGACACCCCGGCGAGCCGGGCGGCGCAGCTGCGCGACACGATGCCGCAGCCGCCGGTGGCGGTCGAGGAGATGCCGCCGCCGCAGCCCGCGCCGATGCCGATGGGGCAGCCGATGCCGGGCGGGCCGCCGGACGTGCTCGGCCCGCCGGAGGCCCCGGCCGGGCGGCGCCGCCGCGGCCCGCGCCGCTGGACGTGGCTGATCGTGACCGCCGGGGTCGCCGTGGTGGGGCTGGCCGCCGTGGGGTTCGTGGGCCTGCAGTCGGTGCGCAACGGCTACTACATCGGCGAGGAGAACGGGCAGGTCGTGCTGTTCCGCGGCACCACCCAGCAGGTGCCGGGGCTGGACCTGTCCCGCAAGGCCGCCGCCAAGGACCAGCCCAACCCGCCGATCATGGTGTCGGACCTGCCGCAGGACAAGCAGAAGGCGGTCAAGGAGACCTACACCGTCAGCGGCCCGAAGGCCGTGCAGGACCTGCAGAACGCGGTGTGCAAGTACTCGCTGCGCGAGCAGGACGGCAAGGTCGTCATCGTCCAGGGGGCCGACCAGAAGAACTGCCGCGCGCGTACGGTCGCCCAGAGCACCGTCAACACCAGTGAACTTCCGGAGAGCGACGCGGCCGGCGTCCGCCAGGGGTCCTTCGCGTTCGTCGGCCGGTCGCAGGCCGAGCAGAAGCTCGCCGACCTGGAGCGGCGCCGCGACGCGTGCCGTACCGGCAGCCAGCGGATCCAGGGCTGTCCGGCCGACGGGGGAAAGTCGTAGATGAACCAGCTCGGGGAGCAGATCCGCCGCCAGCTGCCGTACCAGCGGCGCAACGCGGCGTCGCTGGCGCTGCTCATCTTCGCGATGGTGCTGACGCTGTCGGCGTTCGCGGAGGTGGGCCTGGCCCGTGACGGGCAGATCCCCGCCGGGCTGTTCGGATACGGCGGCGGCCTGGTGGTGCTGGCGCTGGCCGCCTACTTCGTCCAGGCGAAGTTCGCGCCGTACGCCGACCCGCTGCTGCTGCCGCTGGCGGTGGCGTTGAACGGGCTCGGCCTGGCCATGATCTACCGGTTGGACCTGGACACCCAGCCGACCCGGCGGGCCGCGGCGGCCGCGGGCCAGCAGGTGCTCAAGGACGCCGCCGACGCCCCGTCCCAGCTGATGTGGACCTTCGTCGGCATCGCGCTGTTCGTCGCCGCGGTGCTGATCATGCGGGACACCCAGCGGACCGACGCGCCGCTGTCGTTCACCCCGAAGACCGCGCAGCGCTACACCTACATGATCGGCCTGGGCGCCATCATCCTGCTGCTGCTGCCGATCGTTCCGGGCGTGGGCGCGGAGATCAACGGCGCCCGGGTGTGGATCAACGTCGCCGGGTTCTCGGTGCAGCCGGGCGAGTTCGCCAAGCTGATGCTGGTGGTCTTCTTCGCCGGCTATCTGGTGAACAAGCGGCAGGCCATGTCGCTGATCGGCAAGAAGATCGGGCCGCTCAGCCTGCCCCGGGCCCGCGACCTGGGCCCGATCATGGTCATCTGGCTGTTCTGCCTGGGCGTGCTGTTCATGCAGAAGGACCTGGGCACGGCGCTGCTGTACTTCGGCCTGTTCGTGTCGATGCTGTACATCGCCACGCAGCGGGTGTCGTGGGTGCTGATCGGCGTCGGGCTGCTGGCGGTGGGCGTGTTCATCGCGACGCTGCTGCCGTTCATGGGGCACGTCAACCAGCGCATCGACATCTGGCAGAACCCCAAGCCGTACTTCGACGGCGGCTGCCTGCTGGAGAACGGCAAGGTCGAGCCGGTCAACCCCGACACCGACATCTACAAGCAGTACGACGAGGAGCTGGAGCGCAAGGCCGCCGAGTACGAGCGGGCCGGGGACACCGCGAAGGCCGAGCAGACCCGCCTCATCGGGCCCGGCTGGTACGCCTGCAGCAAGCTGGGCGGCGAGTACTCCGACAGCGCCCAGCTGATGAAGGGGCTGTTCGCGCTGGGCGAGGGCGGGATCCTCGGCACCGGCCTGGGGCAGGGCGAGCCGTGGCGCACCCCGCTGTCGTTCAGCGACTTCATCTTCGACTCGCTGGGTGAGGAGCTCGGGCTGACCGGGCTGATGGTGGTGCTGCTGATCTACGCGCTGATCGTGCAGCGCGGTATGAAGACGGCCATCGCCGCCCGCGACCCGTTCCTGAAGCTGTTCGCCGGCGGTGTGTCGTTCGTGCTGGCGCTGCAGGTGTTCGTGATCGTCGGCGGCGTCACCCGGCTGATCCCGCTCACCGGTCTGACCACGCCGTTCCTGTCCCAGGGCGGTTCGTCGCTGATGGCCAACTGGATCCTGATCGCCATCCTGGTCCGGATGAGCCACGACGCGCGCAAGCCGGCGCCGCAGGCGATCCAGGACGAGGGCATGACCCAGATCGTGAGCACGAGGTGATCCCGCACCGATGACCAGCGAAGCCGGACCCGTCCCCGACGTCGAGCGGAGCGTCACCCGATGAACATGGACAAGCCGCTGCGCCGGGTCGCGATCTTCGGGTTGCTGCTGTTCTTCGGCCTGATGGCGCAGGTCAACTATGTGCAGGGCAGCCAGGCCGAGGCGCTGCGCAACGACGACAAGAACACCCGCAAGTTCGCCGAGGTGTTCAACTCTCCCCGCGGGCAGATCATCGCGGACGGGCAGGTGCTCGCGCAGTCCGACCCGACCGGCAAGGAGAACCCCAAGTACGGCCGCAGCTACAAGAACGGCCCGGTGTACGCGCCGGTCACCGGTTACTTCAACGGCGGCGCCTCCAAGGTGGAGCTGGCCTACAACTCGCTGCTGGGCGGCACCGACAAGCGGATCACCCACCAGCGCTGGTTCGACGCGTTCATCGGCAAGAAGGCCGAGGGCGCCAACGTGGAGCTGACGCTGAACACCAATGCCCAGGAGGTCGCCTACCAGCGGCTGAAGGCCAGCACCACGCGGCGGGCCGGGGCCGCGGTGATCGACATCAAGACCGGCGCGGTGCAGGTGCTGGCGTCCTACCCGTCGTTCGACCCGAACGAGGTGGCGCCGCAGAAGGGCTCCAAGGGCGGCGAGCGGCTGACCCAGCTGGACCAGGCCAAGGGCGTCATCAAGCCGCTGATCGACAACGCGATGAGCCAGACGTTCCCGCCGGGTTCGTCGTTCAAGACGGTCACCGCGGCGATCGCCATGGAGCAGATGGGGCTGAACAGCGGCTCGATCGTCAACACCGGCCAGCTGATCCTGCCGGAGTCGGGCCGGCCGCTGCCGAACTCGCACGACACCGGCAACTGCGCCGGGCGGGCCTCGCTGCGCGGCGCGTACGCCGAGTCCTGCAACACCACGTTCGGCGAGCTGGCGCTGAAGATGGGCATCGAGCGGCTCAACCAGGGCGCCACCAAGTTCGGCTTCAACCGGCGGTTCGAGATCGAGCCGGACGTGTACCCGGCCGAGAGCGACGTCCCGGTGTCGGTGCGCAACCTGGAGACCGGGCAGATGACCCCGACCGGCAAGGACGGCACCGCCCGTTCGGGCATCGGCCAGGAGAACGTGCGGGCCACCCCGCTGCAGATGGCGATGGTGGCGGCCGCGGTCGCCAACGGCGGCAAGATCATGAAGCCGTACCTGGTGCAGACCGTGCGGGCCAAGGACCAGAGCGAGCTCTACAGCGCCGACCCCAAGGAGTACTCGCAGGCCATGGAGTCCGACACGGCCGAGCAGCTGGCGGACATGATGCGCGCGGTGGTCACCGAGGGCACGGCCAAGAACCTGCAGGGCATGAACATCGCCGGTAAGACCGGTACCGCCGAGCAGGGCGACGGCAACCCCAACGCGCGGTGGTTCGTCGGGTTCGCCCCGGTCAACAAGCCCCGGTACGCCTTCGCGGTCATCACCGAGGGTCCGGGCAGCGGTGGCGGCGTCGCCGGCCCGGTGGCCGGCGCCATCATGGCCCAGGTGCTGAAGAAGTGAGCTGCGATCTCGTCCTGAACGACCGGTACCGGCTGGTGCAGCCGGTCGCCACCGGGGGGATGGGCGAGGTCTGGACGGCCCGCGACGAGCGGACGGGCCGCGACGTCGCGGTGAAGCTGCTGCGCGAGGACGTTCCGGCGGACGTGGCGGCGCCGGAGCGGTTCGCTGCCGAGGCCCGGTACGCGGGGGTGCTGCGGCACGAGGGCATCGCGCGGGTGTACGACCACGGCACCCACCGCGGCCGGGCGTATCTGGTGATGGAGCTGGTGCCGGGGGAGCCGCTGTCGGCGGTGCTGGCGCGGGTGGGCAGGATCACCGCGTGGCGCACGCTCGATCTGGTGGCGCAGACCGCGCGGGCGCTGGCCGCGGCGCACCGCGCGGGGATCGTGCACCGCGACGTCAAGCCCGGCAATCTGCTGGTGACCGCGGACGGCACCGTGAAGATCACCGATTTCGGCATCGCGCGCGGCCCCGAGCCGGCCGGGGTGACGGCGGCGGGACGGGTGGTGGGCTCGGCCCGCTACCTGTCGCCCGAGCAGGCCACCGGGCAGGAGCCGACCCCGGCGGTCGATCTGTACGCGCTGGGCGTGGTGGCCTTCGAGTGCCTGGCGGGCCGGGTGCCGTTCGACGGGGACACGACGGTGGACATCGCGCTCAAGCACGTCCGGGAGGCGCCGCCGCGGCTGCCGGACGACGTCCCGGCGGACGTGCGGGCGCTGGTGTTCGCGCTGCTGGCCAAAGAGCCGGCCGAGCGGTTCGGCGGTGACGCGGGCCGGGTGGCCGAGCGCGCCGCCGCGCTCCGCGACGCGCTGCCGCCGCCGGGTGCCGCGTCGGCGGCCGCCCCGGAGACCCGACCTGATATTTCCGACAATCGGTACGATTCGCCGCGTCGGCCGCGCGGGTCGCCGGAATTCGTCCGCGGTTCACCGGATCTTCCCCGCGGATCGCCGGGGCGGCCCGAAGATCCGCAGCGGGCGCCCGGCACGCCGACCGAATCGCCGGAACTTGACGACAGCATTACGCCCGGTAACCTGCGCGTCGGGGATATGCCGGGGCAAGAACGCACGGCACCGGCGCATCGCACCCGGGCAGGCGCATCCACCAGCGAGCCAGGCCGACCCGGGGGGCTCGACCCGCGCGGATCGGCTCCGGCGGGGCCCGGAGCCCGCGGCTTGCGGGCCGTGGGTCTTGCCTCCGCGCGGCCCGTCCGGGACGATCGTGAGCCGCGGCCAGGACCGAGGGCAACGACCCCGTACCGCAGCGCGTCCCCTTCTACAGAAGCCGACCACAGATCCGACCGGGGCGGCCCCCGGCCCGAAGCCAGCACCCGCACCGACGGGGAGGACCACGACTCCGTCAACTCCGAGCCCGGATCCCTCGCACGTCCACCGCGGGGGGCTAGGTTCTGAGACAAGGTGTAGACGTACGAGGGAAAGTGCACATATGAGTCAACCTCGGCTGCTCGGCGGCCGCTACCAGCTCGAGGGCGTCATCGGGCGCGGCGGCATGGCCGAGGTCTACCGTGCCAGAGACCTGCGCCTCGACCGCGTCGTGGCGGTCAAGACACTGCGCTCCGACCTGGCTCGTGACCCCACCTTCCAGGCCCGCTTCCGGCGGGAGGCGCAGTCGGCCGCGTCCCTGAACCACCCGTCGATCATCGCCGTGTACGACACCGGCGAGGACTCCGTCGGCGACACCTCCATCCCGTACATCGTCATGGAGTACGTCGACGGCAGCACGCTGCGCGACCTGCTGCGGGAGAACCGGGCGCTGCTGCCGGAGAAGGCGCTGGAGATCACCGACGGCATTCTGCGGGCGCTGGACTACAGCCATCGCGGCGGGATCGTGCACCGCGACATCAAGCCGGCCAACGTGATGCTGACCCGCAGCCACGAGGTCAAGGTCATGGACTTCGGCATCGCGCGGGCCATGGCCGACTCGGCCGCCACGATGACGCAGACCGCCCAGGTGATCGGGACGGCCCAGTACCTGTCCCCCGAGCAGGCCCGGGGCGAGCGGGTGGACGCCCGCAGCGACATCTACTCCACCGGCTGCGTGCTGTACGAGCTGCTGACCGGCCGGCCGCCGTTCACCGGCGACTCCCCGGTGGCCATCGCCTACCAGCACGTACGGGAGGAGCCGGTGCCGCCGTCGCAGGTGGACGCCGACATCCCGCAGTGGGCCGACGCCATCGTGCTCAAGGCGATGGCCAAGCACCCCGACCACCGCTACCAGACCGCCAACGAGTTCCGGCAGGAGATCCAGCGGGCGCTGCACGGGCAGCCGGTCGCCTCCACCGCCGCGTCCACCATGCTGATGGGCGCGCAGCCGCAGGGCACCCAGGTGATGGGCGGCGTGCCGCCGCGCACCCAGATGCAGCCGCCGGTCGGCAACGGCTACGACCTGCCGCCGGTGCACTACGAGGAGCCGCAGCGGCAGGGCGGCGCGGGCAAGAAGGCCGCGCTGTGGGTGGCGCTGGCGGTGGTGTTCATCGGCGGCGCCGCGCTGGTCGGCTGGGCGCTGTCGGGCCGCGGCGGCGAGGAGATCAAGCAGGTCGCCGTGCCGAGCAGCATCGTCAACCAGTCCCAGGACGAGGCCGCGGCCGCGCTCGCCCGGGTCGGGCTGAAGGTCGGCCAGACCAAGGAGGAGTACAACGACAGCGTCCGCCGCGGCTATGTCATCAGCACCGATCCGCGGCCGGGCACGCAGGTCAACGAGGGTTCGCTCGTCAACCTGGTGATCTCGCGCGGCAAGAAGCCGCCGGAGCAGGTCGAGGTGCCGGACGTGGCGGGCCGCCCGTACGACGAGGCGGCGCAGATCCTGACCGCGCGCGGCTTCCGCGTCGCCCGCGACTTCGCCTCGTCGTCGGACGTGCAGCGCGGCATGGTGATCCGGACGACCCCGCCGGCCGGCACCAAGATCGACGAGAAGTCCCGCGTGACCCTCGTGGTCTCCACCGGCCCGAGCCAGATCCAGCTGCCGGACCTGTACAACCAGAGCCAGCGCGCCGCCTGCAACCGCCTCAAGGCGCTGGGGCTCAAGTGCAACGTGGAGAAGCAGCCCGCCCCGCCGGACAAGCCGGTCGCCCCGGGCCAGGTGTTCGCGCAGAGCCCCGAGGCCGGTGCGACGGTCGCCCCGGGCGACACGGTGACCGTCACGGTGAACGAGCCGGCGCCGACCAGCCCGACCCCGGGCGACGAGACGCCGCCGAACGGCCACCGGCCCGACTCCGGCTGACCTGCGAGAACCGAACGCGAGAGCCCCGCTTCCCTGGAGTGGCGGGGCTCTTGCGTGTCTGGCCGGGCCCCGGATGCCTGTCCAGGGATCCGGGACCCTCGCTCATGCGGAGGGAAATCGTGGTCGTGAACGCCCCCGGTGACCACGGGACAAGCATGGCCCGTCCACTCACTGCTCGCAACAGAATGGAAGCAGAAAGTAAGCACCCCGGGGGCGGGGGTGACGAGAACGTAAGAAAGGGCTTCCGCCACTCGGGGGCAATGGCGGAAGCCCTCTCGTGATGGTCTTCGGACCCCGGCACAGACGCGTTACGGGTTTCCGAAGAATTTTTTGCCCCGCACCGGCGAAGGGCTCGCCGCCACCCCCGTCACACGGTAGAAGCGCAGGTGGCCAGCCAGTTGCGGAGCAGCGCGTGGCCGGATTCGGACAGCACCGATTCGGGATGGAACTGCACGCCCTCCAGCGGGCGGTGCCGGTGCCGCAGGCCCATCACCACCCCTTCGGGCGTGCGGGCGCTGATGTCCAGCACGTCGCCGGGCACGGTCGCCGGGTCGACGGCCAGCGAGTGGTAGCGGGTGGCGGCGAACGGGTCGGGCAGCCCGGCCAGCACGCCGCGTCCGTCGTGGTGGATCGGGCTGGTGTGGCCGTGGACGATGCGCGGCGCCCGGCCCACCACCGCGCCGTAGACGTGGGCGATCACCTGGTGGCCGAGGCAGACCCCCAGCAGCGGCAGGCCGCGCCGGTCGGCGTCGCGGACGAGGTCGAGGCAGACACCGGCGTCGGCGGGGTGCCCCGGGCCGGGGCTGATCAGCACGCCGTCCACGTCGCGGGCGTCGGCCGGGACCACGTCCGAGCGGTCCTTGACCACGCAGTCGGCGCCCAGCTGCCGCAGGTACTGGACGATGTTGAACACAAAGCTGTCGTAGTTGTCCACGACGAGAACGCGCACACCCCCATTGTCACAGCTCAGCGCCCTGCCAAGGCAGGCCGACCGCCCCAGTGGCCGACGCACCGGGCAGGCGCCCCTTCGTCCGACCGACACCGGTCGCACGCCGCCCACGGCACCCGGAGTGCCGACTCGGGCGTGACGGGCGGGGGGCGCAGGTCAGCGGCCGGTGGAGGCGGGGGCGGAGGGGGTGGGGCCGTCGACGACGCCGTGGTCGAACGCCAGCTCGGCGTCCAGCCAGGGGAACACGACGTACCACAGCAGCAGCACGGCCGCGGCGGCGAGCGCGAGGGCGGCGAGCAGCTTGGTCCGCAGCCGATCGCCGGGCAGGTGCCGCCAGATCCAGGCGTACATCGCGGAGTCCTCCAGGGTCAGTCGCCGGCCTGCGGGCTGGTGGGGGCGGTGACGCGCGCCCGGGTCTCCACCAGCCGCCCGAAGACGATCAGCCGCTGCGCGGCGGAGTACTTGGGATGGCAGGTGGTCAGGGTGATCAGCCGTTCGGTGGGACGGCGCCGCGGATGGTTCGGCACCGGCGCGATCACCTCCACCTCGTCGGGTTCGACGATCTGGCGTCCGGTGACCTGGTAGACGAACTGGCGTTGGCGGGTGTCGATGAGGATGCGGTCGCCGCGGCGCAGCTCGCCGATGCGGTTGAACGGCGCCGAGTAGGTGGTGCGGTGCCCGGACACGACGAAGTTGCCGACCTCGCCGGGCATGGCCGTGCCCGGGTAGTGGCCGGGCCCCTTGCGCAGGTCGGACGGCTGCACGCCCTCGACGACGACGTACCGGTACTTGCTGCCGAGCTTGGGGATGCGGATCATGGCCAGGCCGCTGCCGAGCTTGACCTTCTCGGTGGTGACCGGCGGCGCCTGCCACGCCTTGGCCAGCTCCTCGCCCAGCCGGTCCTGCTGCTCGCGGGTGTAGCGGCCGGTCCCCCACAGGCTGTAGACGACGAACAGCAGCAGGACCAGGCCCCCGGTGATGAACAGCTCGCCCAGGCCGCGGATCAGCGTCCGCACGGCGCGTCGTCCCCCCTTCGCTGGTCGTCGGGTCGCCGTCCGGCTAGGGGGCCGCGTACGGCGGCACCGTGGCGTGCTTCATGGTCACGTTGCCGGTGAAGGCAGGCAGTTCCACATCGCGCAGCGTCCGCACCGTGTACCCCAGCCCGTACTCGCGCACGTACCGGCGGTAGACCGCGATCTCGGGCGAGTCGTCGAGCGCGGCCCGCAGCCGGGCGGGGTCGCCGACCGCGGTCACGTGGAACGGCGGCGAGTACACGACCCCCTGGAGGATCAGGGTATTGCCCACGCACCGCACGGCGCTGGTGGAGATCACCCGCTGGTCCATGATCTGCATGCCGGCGGCGCCGCCCGCCCACAGCGCGTTCACCACGGCCTGCACGTCGACCTGGTGGACGACCAGATCGTCGGGGCTCGTCCCGCGCGGCAGCTCGCCGGACTCCGGCTGCGGCGCGTCGTCCAGCGTCACCCGCACGCCCCGGCCGCGCAGCGGGGTGAAGCCGGACACGGCAGCCAGCCGGTCGGCCTGCGCCTGGGCCTCCTTGACCCGCGAGTCGTGCCGCCCGGCCTGCCGGGACGCCCGGTCGACCTCGTCGCGCAGCCGCCGGTACTCGGCGCGCGCCCGGTCGCCGCGCTGCTGCTCCGCGATGATCAATTCGGTCAGCCGGGTGCGGCCGGTGCCGCGCAGGTCGGTGCCGCGGGACGTGCTCGCCCCGGCCGCGAACAGGGTTCCGGACAGGACCATCAGGAGCGGAAGGATGCTTCGCCACGCTCTACGCCGTACGCTGCTCACCAGCGACTACGCTAACCGACAAAGACCCATGTGCGGACCGGCGCTCCGGCCGCCGACCGCCCGAGGAGATCGATCCGACCGTGGCCAAGTCCAAAGTCCGCAAGAAGGCCGTCTACACGCCGCCGCAGAAGTCCAAGGCGCCCGAGGTCAGCCCGCGCTGGCTGGCCCCCACCATGATCGCCCTGTGGCTGCTGGGGCTGGCCTGGATCGCGACGTTCTACGTGACGGCGAGCACGGGCACCGAGCTGCCGCTGATGACCGACCTGGGCAACTGGAACCTGGGCATCGGATTCGCCTCGATCATCCTGGGCGTGATCCTGTCCACGCGCTGGCGCTGACGGTCCGCCGGTCGGCGCGCGGCCGCGTCCGGTCACGTTGTCCACAGGCGTACGGGCCCGCGGCACGGAGTTGTCCCCAGGTTTTCCACAACCTTCGTGCGTTCCGTCATGGCCGGACGCGGCCACTTCCGGTCGCCGCAGGCGGCCGCGGTGCGCGCACGGCCGGGGTCACAGCAGCACGCCGCTGGAGCTCAGCTCCGCGGTCTTCACCGCCACCAGGACGGCGAGCACCACCAGGACGGCCACCGGGGCCGCGATGTGCACCGCCTGGCGGGCGCGTGCGGGCGCGTAGGCGTAGGCCGCCGCCAGCACCCCGCCGGTGACCAGGCCGCCGACGTGGCCCTGCCAGGAGATCCCCGGCACCGCGAAGGTGATCACCAGGTTGATCACCAGCAGGAACACGATCGGCCCGACCTGGCCGCCGAGCCGCCGTCCGATCACGAAGTACGCGGCGAACAGGCCGAAGATGGCGCCGGACGCGCCCACCGCGCCCTCGGTCGGCGCCTGCAGGTAGAGCAGCACCGACCCGCCCAGACCCGACAGCAGGTACAGCGCCAGGAACCGCCAGCGGCCCAGCACCTGCTCCAGCGCCGGGCCGATCGCCCACAGCGCCCACATGTTGAACAGGATGTGGGTGATGCTGAACGAGCCGCCGCCGGGCCGCTGGTGCAGGAACATCGAGGTGACCAGGCGGTACCACTCGCCCTCGGCCACCCCGATCACCTGTCCCGTGCGTCCGATGCCCTGGCCGACCATCATGTAGTCCCACACGACCCGCACGGACGACAGTTCGGCCAGGTAGACCAGCGCGCAGATGCCGATGAGCGTGTACGTCACCACGGGCGTCGCGGGCCCGGCCGCGCGGGCGCCCAGCGCGGTACGGGGCTGGCGGACGTTCCGGTTGCCCTCCGCGACGCACTCGACGCACTGGTGCCCCACGGCCGCGTCCCGCATGCAATCGGGGCACATGGGGCGATCGCACCGGGTGCAGCGGACGTACGTCTCCCGCCCCGGGTGCCGGTAGCAGGTCGGTATCGGCGTCCCGGGACCGGACGCGAGGTTGGGGTCTGTGCTCATTCGGCGGCTCCGCGGGCCTGTGCGTGGGCTCTCACATGTTCTACGACTGGCGGCGCTCGATCGTCACCGACTGGATGACGACATCCTCGATCGGCTTGTCCATCGGGCCGGTGGGGACCTTGGAGATGCGGTCCACCACGTCCGTGCCCTGGATGACCTTGCCGAAGATGGTGTGCCGGCCGGTCAGGTGGCGGGTGTTGGCGACGTTGGTGGTGATGAAGAACTGCGAGCCGTTGGTGTTCGGCCCGGCGTTGGCCATCGCCAGCAGGTACGGCCGGTCGAACTTCAGCGACGGGTGGAACTCGTCCTCGAACTCGTAGCCGGGCCCGCCGGTCCCGCGGCCCAGCGGGTCACCACCCTGGATCATGAAGTTGTCGATGACCCGGTGGAAGATCGTGCCGTTGTACAGCGGGGTGTTGGTCTGGGTCTGCCCGGTCTGCGGGTGCCGCCACGTCTTGGTGCCCTCGGCCAGCCCGACGAAGTTCTCCACGGTCTTGGGCGCCTTGTCGGGGTACAGCTGGAGCACGATCGGGCCGAGCGACGTCTGCAGCGTCGCGAAGATCTCCTCCGCCATGGCGGGGGCCTCCTCGTCGTCGAGTCGGGAAGTGTCTCGGATCGGTGCGTTCGACGCGTTCGCACACGCCGACTGCGGTCACACACGCGGCCTGGTCACCCTGGGTGATGTTTCGGATGCGCAAACGGGGTTTACCCACCGCCTCCTGGGAAGGGTGCCGACAGGACCTCGCAAACAGGGAGGTTAGCGTGTCCCTAAAGATGAGCATTCGCCGTAGGCCGCGAGAAGTGGCGTTCCCGCGGTTGGAGCGTATGCAGGAGGCGTGCCGGCAGGGCGCGCTGTTGTGCCGGCAGGGTGCCTCCGGCGCCACCGAGCGGATCGTCCCGGCGGCGCGCCAGACGCGTGACATCGCCAGCGAGCGGGTGCTCGCCGCGCGCGAGTGGAGCGCGCCCCGGCTGGCCCAGGCCGCCGGGTACGTGGAGACGGGCCTGGCCCCGCGGGTGAGCGCGTTTCTGACCGAGATGGCCCACCGGGTGGAGCCGCCCCGCCGGCAACGGCGCGGACGCAACGCCGCCCTGGTGACGGTGGCCGGCATGGCCGCCGTGGGCGTGGCGGGCGCCCTGCTGACGCGGCGCAACGCCATGCGCGACGCGATGGACGAGCTCGGCGGGTCCCACTCGCAGCACCAGCCGTCCGACGGCCGGATGCGCCGTTCCTAGGGGGAGTCGTCGGTGAGGGCCCGGCCGGGCGGCCGGGCCCTCACCGTGAGCCGGGAAAGTCCGGACCAGTAAGGGGGCAATTCCGGCGATTGCTACCAACCGGTACCGTGAACGCCATGTCGCCGAAGGCCCGTTCGCTCCGGCAGTTCGTCGCCGTCCAGGCCCGCCGCGCCGCACACGCGGCCGTGCACCGCGGCTGGGAGTGGATCCAGCGGCAGGGCGAGATCACCCCGCACACCCCCGGCCGCCGCCGCTTCGCCTACCTGGGCGAAGGCGTCTGCATCGGATTCCCGATCGGCGCCATCTACGGCGAACCGTGGATCTCCATCGGCGACCACACGCTGGTCGGCACGCACTGCACGATCTCCGCGGGGTTCGTCCCCGGTCTGGACCTCGGCCCGGACCTGATCGTGCGGATCGGCAAGGGCTGCTCGCTGGGCCGCGGCACGCACATCGTCGGCCACCAGTCCATCGAGATCGGCGACGACGTGTTCACCGGCCCGAACGTCTACATCACCGACCAGAACCACAGCTACGACGACCTGGACACCCCGATCGGACGGCAGTGGCCGGAGAACAACCCGGTCGTGATCGGCGACGGATGCTGGATCGGCACCGGCGCCATCATCCTGCCCGGCACCCGCCTGGGCCGGAACGTCGCGGTGGCGGGCGGCGCCGTGGTGCGCGGCGAGTTCCCCGACCACTCGGTGATCGGCGGCGTCCCCGCCAAACTGCTGCGCCGCTACGACTCCGAGCTTGGCTGGCAGCCGCCCCTGCGCAAGCGCACCCTGGCCGCTGTGGAGAAGGTGGACGATTTGGCCCCCGTCACCGACCTGCACGAAGAAGCCGGCTGACCCTCAGCCGTCCCCCCTGATCGACCGCGGGCAGGCTGCGCGTTCTCGGTGCGCAGCGGGCGCTGTGGGCGGCGTGGCCTCAGTCCCCATGCGAGACGCCGCGCCCCGGCGCACCGTGGCAAAACCGGCCGCGCGAGCCACCGGGACAGTGCCTCCCACTCCGCAACGGACGGTCGGGCCCCGTCACGAGAAGGCCTACCGGCCCTTTGAGCGGCTGCGGCATGGCGGGCATGCGCACGGGCGCGGCCCGCGCCAAGGCAGGCCGCGCCCGTTGCTGTCTTTCGGGTCGTTTCTCAGGAGGGCTGGGGGTCTCCGGTACGGCGGGTGCTGTGGGCGGCGGGGCCGCGGCCTCCGTGCGAGGCGCCGCGACGGTCGCCGCGCTCGGGGCGTCCCCCCGAACGGCGGCCGCGGCGGTCGCGGTCGCCCGGCGCTCCGCGGTGGAAGCGGCCGCGCGGACCGCCGGGACGGCGTCCCCCGCTCCGCTGCGGACGCTCGGGGATCAGCGGCTCCTCGATCGGGATGCCGGACGGCTGCCGCGCCCCCGTCAGGCGGACCAGCTCCTCGTCGCCCGACGACACCCGGATGCGGCGGGCGTCGATGCCCGCCCGGCGGGTCATCGCGGTGGTCGCGCGCACCTGGTGCGGCAGCACGAGCGTCACCACGGTGCCGCGCTCGCCCGCGCGCGCCGTCCGGCCCGCGCGGTGCATGTAGTCCTTGTGGTCGGCGGGCGGATCGACGTGCATGACCAGGCTGACGTCGTCGACGTGGATGCCGCGGGCGGCGACGTCGGTGGCGACCAGCACGTTGATCGAGCCTTCGCGGAACTCGGCCAGGGTGCGGGTGCGCAGGCCCTGGCTCTTGCCGCCGTGCAGGCCCGCGGCGCGCACCCCGACGCTGGTGAGCTGCTTGGTGAGCCGGTCCACGCCGTGCTTGGTGCGGGCGAACAGGATCGTCCGGCCCTCCCGGCTGGCGATCTCGGCGGTGATGACGGCCTTCTCCTTGGGCGCCACCAGCAGCAGGTGGTGGTCCATGGTGGCGACGGGCTCGTCCACCGGGCCGATGGCGTGCGTCACTGGGTCGTCGAGGTAGCGCTTGACGAGCACGTCGACGTCGTCGTCCAGGGTGGCGGAGAACAGCAGCCGCTGCCCGCCGGGCCGGGCCTGGTCGAGGATGTCGGTGACGTCGGGCAGGAAGCCCATGTCGGCCATGTGGTCGGCCTCGTCCAGCACCACGATGCGCGTGTCGCCGAGGTCGCAGGCGTCCTGGCGCATGAGGTCCTTGAGCCGCCCGGGGGTGGCCACCAGCACCTCGACGCCGCGGCGCAGCGCGTCGATCTGCTTGAACATCGAGGTCTGCCCGATGACGGTCTTGAACCTCAGGCCGACGGGCCGGCCGAGCGGCTCCAGGTTCGTCTGGACCTGCTGGGCCAGCTCGCGCGTGGGCACCAGGATCAGGGCGAGGGGACGCTTGGGCCGGGCCTTCTGCCCGGCCAGGCGGGCCAGCAGCGGCAGGCCGAACGCCAGGGTCTTGCCGGAGCCGGTCTTGCCGCGGCCGAGCACGTCGCGGCCGGCGAGTACGTCGGGGATCGCGGCGGCCTGGATGGGGAAGGGTCGGTGGATGCCCTGCCGGGCCAGCGCCGCCACGAGCTTTTCGGGCAGCCCGAGTTCGGCGAAGGAGGGCAGGGCGATGTCGTTATCAGCGGGCGGTACGGTCACGCATTACCTTCCGAGAGGGGGCTACGTCTCGGGAGGCCACCTTTGGTTTTCGGAACGGTGGGCTGCGCAGACGAGCCGGGACGCGGGGGCGTCGAAGAGAAGTTCGGTCCGGTCAGTCTAACGCCGGGAGGGCACGCGTTTATGCCCGATCCTCTCGGATCCCTCTCACCACAGCCGCCCGCGAGACGGGGCGGCAGGCGGTGAATCCGACTGGCCACCAGCGGAACGAGCCGATCCCGAACGTCGCACCGGAGGCGTCGACGCGGTCAGAGAAGTTGTTCTGGACCATGGGCGTGTCCGTCGTCCCCGGCCGTCGCTCGGAGGCCGGGGACGACGGCCTATCCGCAGCCAGGTCGAGGGAGTGCACGTCGTGCCCCGGGACGAGCAGGAACGCCTCCGTCGTGAGTTCCTTCACCCTGACCCGCACCTTCCGGAAGTCCGCCGTCCGCCACGAGGCGTGCCCGCCGCCCACCCTCGGTGCCCCTGCTGGTGCTGCCGTTCACCGCCCCCACCGGGCGGGTCTTCGAGTTCAACGGCGAGGACCCCAAGGTCGCCTACACACACCCGGCAATCACGACCTTCTCGGAGCTCAATCATCCACCGCAAACCAGCGCCGCCTCGGCACTGCACCGCGATGAGACTGCTGCTCTGCTCGCCCGGCACCAGCTGCACCGCATGCGACCGCCCCTGGAACGGCACGTGGTGGATGTACTCGCCCGCGTGCTCGTCGCAGAACGCAGCGTAGTCGCGGGTGCGGAGGATGAAGCAGTGCCACGCCGTGTCGACGGGCACCGTCGGGACGATCCGCGTCCACGGCCGGCCCTCCCGGCGCGCCCGCACGATCCCGGCCTGCGCCTTGAGGAACACCAGCGCCTGGCCCACCGTGCGCTCGGCGTACTCCTTGGTGACGTGGTGGTGGCGGCGCAGATCCTCGACGAGGGCGTCGAACACCGGCGCGGGGACCAGCGTGCGCGAGTCCCGTGGTTCGGCCACCCCGGCGGGGTGTGCTTCGGTGACGGTCATCTCCTGCTGCCTTTCCAGCGCGCTCCACGGATGGGATCCGCAGGCCCCAAGGGCGCGCTTGACCTCGGGACCGCGGTGGGGCGGAACGGGCACCGCGTCATGAAGACCCGCCCCGCCCGTGGCGCTGCGCCCCGGAGCGTGCCGGGGCGCAGCGGTTCAGGGGGTGGCGGCGCGGCATGGGTGACACATTGGCTGGCCGCGCCGCCGCCCGGTGCCGCGGCCCCGGGCGTGGTGCACCGCCATCTCCCGGCGCCGCGGGGCCTCGGGACACCTGTACCGGTGGGAGCGCCTCAAAGCCGTACGCCTCGGCGAGTGATCACGCGCTGCAGGTGCTCGACGAGGAGAGTTTTGCGTGGATCTGATCGTCACGCCCGACGAGGTGATCACCTGCGGTCCGCCGCGCAGGCCCCGAGGGGTGATCTGGGAGCACCTGAGCCCGGAGAAGATCGCGTCAATCCCGCTCCTGGCCGCGCGGCAGGCGCGATGACACGAGCGGCGCCATGGCGAGACGCGCTTTCGGCCAGCGGCCATCAGGTGAGCTGGTGGGTTGGGTGATGACCAGTTCGAAGCGGTCGGGCACGCAACGGGCACGCAAGCGCAGGAAGGGGGCCTGAACGATCACAGCCCAGGCCGGTTGACCTGGGCTTTTGGGTGGGTGGAGGCACGGGGATTCGAACCCCGGACACCTGGCTTGCAAAGCCAGTGCTCTGCCAACTGAGCTATGCCCCCTTGGCGGGTGCCGCGAGCGCGGCAGGCGACAGCTTACCCGGGTGCGGCGCTCAGCGTGTCATCGCCGTGGGCGCCGTCGGACGCGGCGAGGACCAGGTCGGGGAAGTCGGCGATGCTGGGCAGCACATGGGTGGCGCCGGCGCGCAGGAGGCGGTCGCGGTCGTGGGCGCCGGTGAGGACGCCGGCGGCGATCGAGGCGCCCGCGCGGCGGCCGGTCAGGATGTCGTTCACGGTGTCGCCGCAGACGGCGATGTGCCGGACGTCGTCGACGTGCAGGCGGAGCGCGGCGGACAGGACCAGGTCGGGCCAGGGGCGGCCGCGGCGGTCCTCGTCGGGGCACAGCGCCAGGTCGACGCGGTCCCACCAGCCCAGGGCGTCCAGGATCCGGCCGAGGGTGCGCTGGCTGAACCCGGTGATCAGGCATACGCGGATCCCGGCGCCGACCAGCCGTTCGATGGCGGTCTCGGCGCCGGGTACGGGGACCACGCCTCGCCGGTCGACGACCAGGTCGTAGGCGCGTTCGAAGGACAGGTGCGCGGCTTGGGCGCGGGCCTCGTCCTCCGGGAACAGCGCCCGGAAGATCTCGATCTTGGGTCGTCCGCGCCAGTCGCGCACCTGTGCCATGGCGCGTTCGTGCGCCGCCGTGCCGGGCGCGATGCCGAGTGCGGCGATCGCCTCGGCGAAGGCGGTTTCCACGGCGTCGCCGTCGGCGACCGTGGTCCCGGCGAGATCGAGGCAGGCGACGGTGATCCGCCCCGCTTCGGTCACGCCGGGCCCTCCTCGAAGTCGGTCTCTCGTCCGCCGCGACAGCGGCGCCGGCGGATCAGTTGTCGGTGGACGTCGCCTCGGTCCACAGGTCCAGCTCGGCACGGTCCTGCTGCAGCCGACGCCACACGACGAAGCCACCGAGAGCGACGACAGCGAGAACAAGCAGCTTCTTCACGGTGGGACCCCTTACCTCGACTATGAAGCCAGACCCCGGGGAAGGTACGGATGCGAAAAGAGTCTCCCCCAGGCTCTCCGCAGCCTAGCAACCGATGCCGGTCGGTCCGCACCCCAACACCGGTATTGGACGGGGTGTCCGGTCCATCCAGGACGGACCGCACGCCCCCGGGGGAGAGGGGGCGAAATGCACGCTGAGGATGATTTCGGTCTCTGGGAGCAGGAACTGCGACATGACCGGGCGGACGCGGCCGAGGACCGCGGCGGCCGGCGCGGCATGCTCCTGGTGGCGATCATGACGACGCTGGGCTGCACGGCGATGATCGGGCTCGGTCAGACGCCGCTGGGCGCGGCGGGGCTGGTGGTGGCCGGGTTGATCCTGCTGCTGTGGCGGACGGGCTGGTGATGCCGCCGCGAAGCCGCGAAATGATCTCGCCGGTGGTCAAATGAAGACACCACCACCGAACGGACAGAGGGGGATGCATGAGTGACACCGCACGTCCCGCGACCGCCAGCGGCACGTTCACGATCGGCGGCGACCTGACCGTGCACCGGCTGGGCTACGGCGCCATGCAGATCACCGGGCCGGGCGTGTGGGGGGAGCCCGCCGACCGCGACGAGGCCGTCCGGGTGCTGCGCCGCGCCGTCGAGCTGGGCGTCGACCTGATCGACACCGCCGACTCCTACGGCCCGTTCGTCAGCGAGGAGCTGATCGCCGAGGCGCTGCACCCGTACCCGGAGGGCCTGGTGATCGCGACCAAGGGCGGGCTGACCCGGCCGGGGCCGAACCGCTGGCTGCCGGTGGGGCGTCCCGAGTACCTGCGGCAGTGCGTGGAGATGAGCCTGCGCCGGCTGCGGCTGGAGCGCATCGACCTGTACCAGCTGCACCGCATCGACTCGAAGGTGCCGCTGGAGGAGCAGCTGGGCGTGCTGCGCGAGCTGCGGGACGAGGGCAAGATCCGGCACATCGGGCTGTCGGAGGTGACGGTGGCGGAGATCCGGGCCGCGCGCGAGCACGTCGAGGTGGCGTCGGTCCAGAACCTCTACAACCTGACCGAGCGCAAGTCCCAGGACGTCCTGGAGTACTGCGAGAGCGAGAAGATCGGGTTCATCCCGTGGTTCCCGCTGGCGACCGGTGCGCTGGCCAAGCCGGGCGGGGTGCTGGCCGAAGCGGCGGCCCGGCACGACGCCAGCCCGGCGCAGCTGGCGCTGGCGTGGCTGCTGCACCGGTCCCCGGTGATGCTGCCGATCCCGGGCACGTCCAAGGTGGCCCACCTGGAGGACAACGTGGCGGCGGCGACGATCTCGCTGACCGACGAGGAGGTCGCCGAGCTCGCCGAGCTGGCCTAGGCGCGCGGGGCGGGCTCTTCGGCGGCGGGCCGGGCGGACGGTCCGGCGGTCTTCGCGGGCGGCGCGTCGTGGGCGCGGCGGGCGGTGGCCATGAGCGAGCCGCACAGGATCAGGGCGAACGCGGCGGCGATCGTCAGGGTCAGCGGCTCGCCGAGGACGAGCACGCCCGCGATGACCGCCACGGCCGGGTTGACGTAGGTGACCACCATGGCGCGGGACGCGCCGACCTCCCGGATCAGCTCGAAGAACACCAGGAAGGCCAGGGCCGTGCAGACCGCGCCGAGCCCGGCGAGGGCCGCCAGGACGCGGCCGTCGGGCAGTGCGGCGGGCCGGGTCGCCACCGCCGCGGGCGCGTAGACCAGCGCGGCCAGGGTGAGGCAGGACGCGTTGAGCGGCAGGCTCGCCACGTCCCCCAGCCGCCGCGCCACGATCATCGGCGCGGTGGCGTAGCCGATGACGACCAGCAGCACCTCGGCCACCGGCCGGACGGCGGCGCCGCCGTCCAGTTGCGGCCAGGCGAGGACGGCGACGCCGCCGAGCCCGAGCAGCAGTCCGGTCCAGCGCAGCGGGCCGAGGCGTTCGGTGTCGCCGGTCGCGCGGTCCAGGACGGCCCCGACGATGGGCACGGCGGCGATCAGCAGGCCGGTCATGGAGCTGGACAGGTGGCGTTCGGCGTCCGACAGCAGCGCCCACGGGCCGATGATCTCCAGCGCGGCGAACGCGGCGACCGGCCGCCAGTGGCGGCGCACCCGGTCGAAGCCGCCCGCCCGGGCGGCGAGCGGCAGCATCACCAGAGCGCCGAGCGCGGTGCGCGCGAACACCAGTACGGGCACCGACACCCCGGCCACGGCCACCTTGATCAGCAGGTAGGGGATGCCCCACAGCACGCTCAGCAGCGCGAACAGCACCCAGCCGCGGCGACTCACTGTTCCCTCCGCTTGTCCCGGCCGCCGGACGTTCCGGCATGACAGAGGTCAGCTTGGACGAGACGGACGATTCCGTCTTGAACGTTGTTGTGCAACGCGTCCGGTACGTGGCGAAGCCCGCGCGAACGGTGCCCGGGTGCGGCGGCTCGTCGGACGCGCGAACTGGGCAGCGGCGGCCACGCATACGGCGGCCGTCGTGGAACGCGTGGGAAGCGGTCACACGAGATGGCCGTCGCGGCGAGCACGGGAGGGGCGGTCGGCTCGTCCGCCAGGCGCCGGGCGGCCAGGCGGGCGATGTCGCGTCCGGTCCCGGGCGGCCCGGGACCGGACTGCGTGCAGTGTCAGGCGGGGAAGACGTGCCGGAGTCGCCAGCTGTCGGCGTCGCGGCCCAGCTCCGCCACCGCCACGCCCTCGGCGCTGTTGATCCGCACCCGGTAGACCGTGCCGTGCGGGGGCGCCGCGTAGGTCTTCAGGACCGCGGACACGGCGTAGCGTGCCCCCCGCCATTCGTACGCGGTGAGCCGTCCTGAGGCGTCGTGCTCGGCGCGGATCGGCTCGTTGAGAAGCTGCCCCATGGTTCCGCGAGCCTAGCATCGTTCGAACGTATGTTCGCAGGTTGGCGGGGGCGTGGGGGCGGCTCCGGAAGGCCCGGATCGGCGTCCCCGCAAGGCTCGCGGGCGGTCCGGCGCCCGCGGAGATTTTACGTGTCCGGATGCGGCCCGGCCGCGGAGCGCCACACCGCCGGATGCCCGGGGTTGACTTCATGTGCACTTCAAGTCGCAGCATCCCTGGCATGTCCATCGACGCTCTCATCGCACGGCTCGACGCGTACGACGCCGACCCGGCCGCGGTCCGGTTGCGCACCCGTTCCTACGAACTGCTCGGCGACCCCGCCGGCCTGGTGGCCGACGTGGGCTGCGGCGCGGGCCTTGCCGTGGCCGAACTGGCCGAGCGAGGCGTGCGGGCGGTCGACGTCGACGTCAGCGAGCAGATGATCGAGTTGGCCCGCCGCCGGCCCGGCGCCGACTTCCGCATCGGCGGCGCCTGCGACCTGCCGTTCGAGGACGGCGCGCTCGCCGGGTACCGCGCGGACAAGGTGCTCCACGAGCTGGCCGACCCGGCGCGCGCCCTGGCCGAGGCGCGGCGGGTGCTGGCGCCCGGCGGACGCATCGTCCTGGTCGGCCAGGACTGGGACGCGTTCGTGATCGACTCGTCCGCCCCCGAGCTCACCAGGCGCATCGTGCACGCCCGCGCCGAGCGGATCCCCTCCCCGCGCGTGGCCCGCGCGCACCGCTCGCTCCTGCTGGACGCCGGGTTCGAGGACGTGGTGGTCGAGGTGCACACGGGCGTCTTCGCAGGCCAGGGGGCCGAGCCGATGTTCGGGGTGCTGACGGCCGCGGCCGAGGCGGCGTGCGCGTCCGGTGCGGTGACGCGCGCGGAGGCCGACGGCTGGCTGGCCGAGCAGCGCGACCGCGTCCGCGCCGACCGCTTCCTCCTGGCCGTGCCGATGTTCGCGGCCGCCGCGACCCGGCCGTTCTCCACCGCCTGACCCCGTGGTTGTCAACAGCCTGTGGATAACTTTGTGCACACGCGCTGACCGGCGCGAACGCGCGCCTGACCACACCCTCTCCACACGGAAATCCCCAGCGGACAGGGGTTTGCGCATCCCGCGGGCCGGGTTTTGCACAATCGTCCCAGGTAAACGATCACCTGTGGACATTCCCCAGGCATCCACAGCCTGTGGATAACCGCCGTGCACAACCTGGGGATGAGCGGTGCGCCGACGGTCCACCGCTCATCCCCACCTTCACCCCCAACCCGCGAACCTTTCACCCACCGGCCAGGCAACGCGCCGACCAGGCGATACAAGCAAGATGATCACTCACCGCACCCGTTCATTCACAGTATGTGGACAAAGTCTCTCCACAGTTCCGCCGAACAGGTGGACGGCGTTACCCACCGGCTGTCCCCAGGACGGTCCCCAGGGGCGGGCGGGTGTGGAAGACACCATCCCGGCAGGACGCACCCCGCCTCCACGCGACACACCGTCGTGCTTCTCAGAGATCGTTCAGGTTCACGGCGGCGGCGATGGCCAGGGCCCCGGCGTCGTTCGGGTGCAGGCCGTCCATGAACACGTAGCCGGGACGCGGCCGCGACGGGTCCGCCGGGTCGGCCATGACGCGGTCGACGTCCAGCACCGCGTCGTACTCGCCGCTGGTGCGCACCCACGTGTTGAACTGGCGGCGGACCTTCTCCGCCTCCTGGCTCCAGATCGGGAACAGCGCGCCCTTCATCGGCAGGATGGTCGTGCCGATGGCCTTGATCCCGTGGGCGTGCGCCTCCCGGATCAGCCGGCGGTGGCCGTCGATCAGTTCCTTCGCGCTGACCTTCGGGTTCGGCCGGACGCACGGGTCGTCCATCTGCGGCGCGCCGATGTCGTTGGCGCCCAGATGCACGATCACCGCGCGGACGCCGGGACGGCCGAGCACGTCGCGGCGGAACCGGCCGACGCCGCTCTGCCCGCCGCACGGCGAGTCGCGCAGCAGCTTGCCGGTGCCGACCCCCGCGTTGACGACGCCGTACGGGCGGCGCGCCGCGGCCAGCCGCTCGGCCAGCCCGTCGGGGACGCGGCGGTCGGCGCCCGAGGTCGTGCCCACCCCGTCCACGAGCGAGTCGCCGAGGACGACCACCGTCCGCCGCCCGGCCCGGCCGCCGTCCACATCGATGCCGCTCAGGAAGTACCAGGAGCCCGTGGACTCGGTGAACGCGTCCGCGCCGATGTCCGACAGGTGGTCGCCGTCCGCCCGGTAGGTGGAGTCGAGGGCGAAGCGGTGGAAGGTGGCCGGGCCGGTGGCGCCGGTGAACCGCAGGTTCACCGTCAGCCGTTCCAGCGGGGACGTGCTCAACGGCACCGCGTCGCTGACCGCCTCCCGTCCGGGCGGGATCACCGTGCCGGACGACCCGCCGAACGTCACCTTCCGGAGGGTGTCCGGCCACACCAGGGCGCCGCCGGCGGATCTGCCCACCGTCGCGCCGTCCACTCGCAGCGGTCGGGTGCCGAACACGTTGGACAGGCGGATACGCAGCCGCGTCCCGCCCACGCCGACCCGCACGACCTGCCGGACGGTGTGGTCGCGGAAGCCTTCCTTCGACCAGTTCTGCCCGGAGTCCTCATCGCCCGCCACCGGCGGCTGCACGGCCGTGCCCCAACCGCCGACCCAGGTCGTGGTGTTGGACGTCGTGGTGTTGGGCTCGGTGGCGCGGGCCCATGCCGCCGCCACCGCCTGGCGGGACGGCGAGGTCTGCACGACCCCCGCGACGAGTGCCAGTCCGACGGCGCTGCCCAGCGTTATCCGCACGCCGCGGGTGAATGGTTTCGCGATTCGCATGCGGCCGAGCCTGCCGACCGGAAGGATGGGGCACAGCGGGGCTGCCTCCCCAAGCGAAGGTGTGGTTCTCCCCACCACGGCGCCGACGCCGCCGGAAGACGCACCGCCCGCCGTCCACGGCGACGCGCTCAGGAAGGCCGAGGCCCTCCGCGGAGGATGTCCGCACCTTTTCGTCCACAGGTTGTGGATAACTCGCTAAGTGGCGCCTGAGCAGGGAAGACGCAAATGAATCGCGATCTTGCAGGAAGCGTCATCCCCAGGTCGGCGAGGGCGGTCCATGGTCGCACACCGTCCCGAACGGCTCCTACGATGCGAACGTGCGCGACACGGGCGGCGGACGATCCGCGGACACCGAGGCGGAACTCGTCGGCCTGCTCACCGCCGTGCAGGACGGCCGGGACGCCACGGCATGGGATCTCGCGCAGCGCCTGACCGAACACGGCACCGACCCCGACGCGGCCCTCCGCGCACTGTCCGCCGCCGAGCCCCGCACCTGGCTGCGCCTCGACACCGCGCTGCGCTCCTGGCACGCCTACACCGGCGCCCCCGGGGTCAAGCCTCCGGTGGACGCCAACGCGCTGGACGTGCTCATCGCCGCCTGCTCCAACGACGGACGCGTCCGCCAGGCCGCCGTCGCCACCACCGCCATGCGCACCGACCCCCGCCTGTGGCCGATCCTGGTGATCCGCACGGCCGACTGGGCCGCGCCCGTCCGCAACAGCGCCAGGACTGTCCTGCGGTATGCGCTCGCCGCCGCCCGCGGCGGCGGGCGCACCTCCGCGCTGCTCAAAGCGGTCGGCGTGGCCCTGCGGATACGCGGGCGGACCCGCGCCGACGCCATCATGGCGATGGTGACCGAGGCCGTGCGCAACGACGCCCCGGCCGTCCTGGCGGAAGCACGCCGCCTCTCCAGCCCGCCCACCCGGCGGTGGGCCTACCGGCTGTGGCTGGACGGCGCGGTCGCCCTGGACGCCCTCGTCGAGGCCGCCGTGCGGGAGACCGACATCGTCTGCCGCATGCTGTGCGCCGAAGCGGCCGCGCAGCGGGCGCTGGCGGAGGGCGACGCCCGGCCGCTGGAGCGGATGCTCGCTTCGCGCAACGCACGCGTACAGGCCGAGGCCCTCACCGCCCTGGTCAGGCTGGGCCGGGCCGACCGCGGCCGGGACTTCCTCGCCAGCCGCTCCGCGCTGGTGCGGGCCACCGCCCAGTGGGCCGTGCGGGAGACGGGCGCCGACCCGGCGGAGCTGTACCGCTCCGCCCAGGCGTCTGCTGCCGAGCTGCCGGGTCTGGTGGCGGGCCTGGGCGAGTGCGGGGACGCGCGGGACGTCGAACGCGTGCGCCCCTACCTGCGTCACGAACGTCCGCGGGTGCGGGCCGCCGCCGTCCGCGCCTTCCACCGGCTCGGCGGGCCGGACGAGGAGCTCGCGGTGCTGCTGACCGATCCGTCCCCGGCCGTGGTCCGCGCGGTGACGCGGCGGCGGGTGACCGCCCTGCCCGCCGAACGGCTGCGAGAACTGCTGGCCGACGCCGCACGGCCGCGCCACGTCCGCCAAGGCGCGTTCCACCTGTTGAAGACCCGCGGCGCCTGGACGCGGGTCGAGGCGGCCCTGCTGCTGCTCACCTGCGACGACCCGGTCCTGGAACAGATCGCCCGCGCGGACCTGCTCGCGTGGGTGCACCGGGACTCCGCCACCGTGTACACGACGCCGTCCCCGCAGACCCGCGAACGGCTGCACGCACTCGCCGCACAGGCCGGCCCGCGCCTCGGCGAGGACGGGGCGCGGCGGCTGCGCTGGCTCCTCGGCCGCGACCGCTCCTGACCGCTCGGCCGAACCCGGCCACACCCGTGCAGCGGCCTGCCCGTAACCGCGGCGGCGGACGGCCGATTCCGGCAATGCGCAATGGCCGCCGGACTCGTCGGGAATGATCGTCGCCGAACGCCGAAAACCCCCGGGAACGGTCATGCACGCCATTTCAAAAGGTCCGGCGAACCGAACAACACGCCGGTTCATCGGAATGCCGCAGCGACCCATTCCCCCGGAACTCGCCCCATGAGACGGTGATCACACCGCCATTCGCCTAGGCTCGACAAGGACCGGCGGTCGGAGCCGCCGCCGGTACGCCCACCCCCCGAAGGCCGAGCATGGAACCGCGGCATTACACGATCTTCTGCGTCGACATGGTGGACTCCACCAAGAGGCCCACCGACTGGCATCGGCGCGTGGCGCGGAGCGGCATGTACCGGGCGCTGCGCCGGGCGTTCGTACGGGCCCGGCTGCCCTGGCATCTGCGCTGGCGGCGGCACCTCGAGGACCGCGGGGACGGCGCGCTCATCCTCGTCTCCGCGGCGGTGCCGTCGGCGCGGGCGCTGCAGGCGCTGCCGCATCTGGCCCGCGAGCTGGCGGCGCACAACGCCACCACCAACGCCGGCGCGCACATAAGGCTGCGGGTCGTCCTGCACGCCGGGGAGGTGGCGCACGACCCTTACGGGGTGTCGGGCAAGGCGGTCGACGACGCGTTCCGGCTGCTGGACGCACCGGAATTCAAGGCGGCGGTGCGGGAAAACGACGCCGCCGTACACGTGATCATCTCCGACGCGTTCTACACCGGCGTCGTCGAACAGGGCGGCCCGCAGAACGATCCGGGCGCCTACCGGCCGCTGGCGGCGTCGGTGCGGCAGGAGCGGCCCGCGCGGGCGTGGACGCGGTCGTTCCCCGAGCCGCGGCTGCGCGTGCGCGTCACGGGCCGGTCGGCGCCGCCCCGCGTCCTCGGCGCCGCGGCGGTGGGCGTGACGGCGCTGTCGCTGCTGACGCTGGTGCCGGGGGAGTCGCGGCCGATGTTCTGCGACGATCCGCCGGTGCAGCTGCGGGTGCGGGTGTCCGCCGAGAAGGCCGGCGTCGTCCAGACGCTGGCCCAGGAGTTCGAGCGCATCCGCCGCCACAAGGAGACCGGCTGCCGGATGGTCGACATCAACGTGGTGACGGCGTCCGACGCGGGCGGCATCGAGGAGTCGGTCAGGCAGGGCTGGCTGATGCGCAGCCCGGCCCAGACGTCCGTCGAGCGGACGGCGGCGGCGTCGGCGCAGTCCACCGGCGGTGAGATGTCCGACGAGGCGGACGTGTGGCTGCCCGACTCGTCCCTGGAGGTCGAGCAGGTGCGCGAGGTGCTGCGCGCCCAGCGGATCGGCACGGTCACGCTCGACGTCAAGGGGAGCATCGCGCGGTCGCGTCTGGTGCTGGGCGTGCCCCGGTCCATGGCCGACAGGCTGAAACTGCCCGGGGACGGGGTCGTGCCCTGGGAGGAGGCGCTGAAGTGGCCGGAGCAGGGCTACCTGTTCGGCCGGGCCAGTCCCCGCACGTCCAGCACGGGCTTGGCGGCGACGGCCGCGCTGTACCGCGCCGTGCTGGGCCGCGACGTGCTGAACGAGGACACGCTGAGCGGCACGGACGCGGCCACGCGGCTGCACGCCGTGGAGCAGGCCATCGCCCGCGACGACGACGAGCCGGAGCGGCTGCTGTGCGCGGTGCGCACGTCTCCCGCGGGCAGCGACCTGCACGACAGGACGGCGGTGCTGGTCTCGCAGAAGGCGCTGACCGACTACCGCGCGGGCGACTCGCTGGGCGGCCGCTGCCCGCTGCCGTCCGGCGCCGGGCAGCCCGAGCTGCTGACGTTCGCGGTTCGGGAGGGGACCCCCCTGTTCGACCACCCGTACGTGGTGATCAACCGGACGCCGCGGGCGAGCCCCGAGCGGCGGCGGGTCATCGACCGGCTCTACCGGTTCCTGCGCTCGGGCGATGCGCAGGATCAGTTCCGGTACGCCGGGTTCAGCACCGTGGCGGCCTGGAACCCCCCGCTGGACACACCGCCGCTGGACCTCGCCGGGAAGATCCACTACGGGCCGCTGCTGGAGGCGTGGGACCGCGTCCGCAGGTCCGCCGACGTGCTGATGGCGGTGGACGTGTCGGCGGCGATGGACGCCCCGTTCCCCGACGCCGACGGCACCCGGCGGGCGGCCGCGAAGAACGCCATCGCGCTGTCGCGGCGGCTGATGGGGGGACGCGACCGGATCGCGCTGTGGACGTTCGCCCGCGACCTGGACGGCGGCCGCGACCACCGCTCGGTGGTGCCGCTCGGGCCGCCCGACCGCGCGCAGACCGACCGGCTGAACAAGGTCCGGCTGGACTCGGGCGGCCGCGGCACCGTCCTGTACGGCCCCGTCCGCGAGGCCGTGCGGGAGCTGCGCCGGTCCGGCGGCGGGCGGGGGCGCAACGCCGCCGACGCGCCCACCAAGGCGCTGATCGTGATCGCCGACGGCACCGACGACGGCGACGACCAGGTGCTGGCCGACCGGCTGCGCGCCGAGCTGCTGGACGGCGCCCCCGTCCGCCTCTACGTCCTGGCGTTCCACAGCGGCGGCTGCGCCAACGGCCTGGACCGCGTCGCGCAGGCGGGCGGCGGCGCCTGCTACCCGATCGACGACATGACCGCCATGCGCAAGGCGCTCGACGGCGTGGCGGCCGGGCTGTGGGGCAGGCCCCGGCGGTCCACGTGAGGTCCGGCCGCGCGCCCCGCCCCCGCACGGCGCGCGGCCATACGACGAGGGGGTCGCGATGGAACTGGCTTCACCGGTGCTCCGCCGGGCCGTGTCGGCGGTGGCGGCCGCGTCCGCGGTGGTGGCGGCCGCGGCGGCGTGCACGTCCGGGGCGCCGGACGACGACGGCGCCGACGGGGTGGGCCGCATCGTCTTCGCCGACAGCCACGACACCACCCGCGGTCGGCAGATCGCCCGGCTCGTCGACGCCTGGAACGCGAACCATCCCGACGAGCGCGTCGAGATGGTGGAGCTGACGGAGAACTCCGACGACCAGCGCGCCCAGCTCGTCGCGCACGCCCAGGACGCGGCCGCCGCCCGCGAGCGGGAGGCGGACGGGGAGGAGGCGGCGGGCGCCGACGCCTGCTACGACGTCGTGTCCATCGACATCGTCCGGACGGCCGAGTTCGCCCGCTGGGGGTACATCGTGCCGCTCGACCGCCACGAATTCGACGCCGACGCCTTTCTGGCCAAGCCCCTCGAAGGTGCCCGCTACCAGGGGAAACTGTGGGCGATTCCGCTGCGCGCGGACGTCGGGCTGCTGTATTACCGCACGGACGTGCTCGCCCGGGCCGGCGTGCACATCCCCAAAAAATGGACCTGGGAGTATCTGCACGACGTCGCCCTGCAGGTGGCGCCCGCGCACAAGCTGGCGGGCTATGTCACCCAGTTGGGCGCCTACGAGGGGTTCACCGTGAACGCCATGGAGGCGTTCTGGGCCACCGGCGGGGAGATCATCGGCCCCAAGGGCGAGATCCTCGCCAAGCCCGAGAAGCTGCAGCCGGGCATCGACCGGCTCCACCAGGGCCTCGCCGAGGGCTGGATACCGCGGGAGACCCTGTCGTACAACGAGGAGGGCAGCCGGGCGGCGTTCCAGGACGGCAAGGCGCTGTTCATGCGCAACTGGACGTACGCCTACCGGGTGCTGAACTCCAGCGGTTCGCGCGTCGCCGGAAAGTTCGCGGTGGCGGCGCTGCCGACCCCCTCGTCGCTGGGCGGCTGGAACCTGGCGCTGTCGAGCTGCTCGCGGCACCGCGACACGGCCCGGCGGTTCATGAGATTCCTGACCGGCCTGGAGAGCCAGCGGACCCTGTTCAGCCAGGCCGGGGTGGCGCCGACCCGCAAGGCGCTCTACGAAGACCAAACGCTGAGGAAGGCGAATCCGCATCTGGACACCATGCGGGAGGCGATCAGAGCGGCCCGCCCCCGTCCGGTCACGCCCTACTACGACCAGGTGTCCAGCCTCATCCAGACGCATGTGCGCCGGGCGCTGGTCGATCCCGGCACCACGGACCGCGACTGGAACGCCGTCAGGGACCGCGAGCTCACGGCCCTCAACGAACGGATGCACACGGCCGCCGACGGCCGGTGACGCCCAGAACGCCCCATTTCTGGTCCGCCCGCCGCGGGTGCGCGAGGATGGGACCATGGGACAGGTCACCGCCACCGCCGAAAAGACGGTCGAGGCGAGCCCGCAACGGGTGCTGGAGGTGCTCGGCGACTACGACGGCGTGCGCGCGCGGACGCTCACCGGGCACTTCAGCGAGTACGAGGTGCGCAAGGGCGGCAAGGGCGACGGCACGGTGGTGCACTGGAAGCCGGCCGCCACCGGCAAGCGCGTCCGCGACTGCCTGATGTCGGTCAGCGTCCCCGACGCGGCCACGCTCGTCGAACGCGACGCCAACTCGTCCATGGTCACCACCTGGACGGTCTCCCCCGCCGGTGACGGCGCGCGGGTGCGCGTCACCACCACCTGGAGCGGGGCGAGCGGCGTCGGCGGGTTCTTCGAACGCACGTTCGCACCCCGCGGCCTGCAGCGCGTCTACGACGAGCAGCTCGCCAAGATCGCGTCCGAGCTCGCCGGATGACGGGCACCGCGGAGACCCCGGCGGGCGACGGCGCGGCGGAGGGGGAGCGCTACCGCCGCCGTTCGGCGCGCGTGCTGCTGGTGGACGACGACGAACGCATCCTGCTGTTCCGTTTCGTGCGCGTGTGGAAAAGGCCCGACCTCGGCTACTGCTGGATCACCCCCGGCGGCGGCGTCGACGACGGCGAGGACCTGCGCGCGGCGGCCGCCCGGGAGCTGCGCGAGGAGACCGGCCTCGCCGTCCCACCGGACGAGCTCGGCCCCCGTGTGGCGATGACGTCCGGCTACGCCGACCTGGGCTGGACGCGGGGCGTGTTCCGGGACGACTTCTTCCTGCACCGCACGGCCGCCTACGAGATCGACACCTCCGGGTTCCAGGCCACGGAACGCGACCAGATCAACGGCCACCGCTGGTGGACGCTGGACGAGCTGCGGTCGCCCGACGAGCCCGTCTACCCGCTCGGCCTGGCGCCGCTGCTGGCCGACCTGCTCGCCGGGCGCATCCCCGACGAGCCGGTGCGTCTCCCCTGGCACCACTGATCATTAACCGGCGAATCATATTTTTCTGGACGGCACCCCAACTCTTGGGGTGAACTGGTCGTCAATTTGTGTGCAACCCCGCCGAGCGCCCGGGTTCGCGAGTCCGAGGCGGGCTGGCCGTCCGGCCGTCGATGTCGGAGACACCGGTTATGGTCGCGCCGTCGCTCCCCGCGGCACGAGTTGGTGGAAAGGGAAACAGGTGAGCACCGAGGGTGGACGCCCCGAAGAGATCCGTCATCCCTCCGCGCAGGGTTCCTGGGCCGACCCCGCCGCGGGTCAGCCCCCGCCCGGCCGGCAGCCGCCGGGCCGGCCGCCGTCCGGGCAGACGCCCGATCAGGCGTCCAACTGGCCACCCGCCCAGGCTCCCGGTCAGCCGTCGTCCGGCCAAGCCCCCGGCCGGCCCCCGGCCGGTCAACCGTCCGGCCAGGCCCCCGGCCGGCAGCCGCCGGGTCGGCAACCGAACTGGGCGGCGCAACCGGGTCCGCCCGGGCAGGGATACGGAGGGCCGCCGACCATGCCGCCCGGCGGCATGGGGCCGGGGCAGATGGCCACGATGCCCTCCGCGGGTATCCCCGGCCTGCCGCAGCAGACGCCGCGCAAGAAGGGGCGCCTGATCGCGCTGCTGGCGGTCGGCGGCGCCGTGGTCGCGGTCCTGCTGGCGGCGACCGCCGTGGTGGTCGTGCGGAACGGAAGCGACGAGCCGAGCGGCCCCGTGGCGGCCGAGCAGTGCATCGACAAGCGGCTCGACCTGAGCGGAAAGTCCAGCACCCTGCGGTCCGTGCCGTCCGCCCTGCGGGTCGGCTGCAAGTCCGACCAGGCGAAGGGCCGGATCACCAAGGTGCTGCGCGCCGGCGAGGGCACCTTCGGCGGCTTCACCTTCTCGTCCGAGGGATGCCCGGACGACTCCGACGGCGGCGCCCGTGTCAGGGTGTCGGACACCGACACCAGGTACTGGGACGTCTGCGTGCGCAACCTCAAGGGCCCGCACCCCGGCGATCCCGGCATGGGCGGCGGGCAGATCGGCCCCGGCGACTGCATCAGCGGCGAGGTCGCCTTCAACCGCGAGGTGCCGTGCTCGTCGTCGGACTGGTACGGCAAGGTCATCGCGCGGGTGGCGCAGGAGTCGCAGTGCCCCTCGCCGCGCACCATGGAGACCGCCAAGATGAGCAGCTCGTCCGATCCGCGGCCGGTCCTGTGCCTGGGCGCGGGCGGCGGTGTGGTCGGCCCGGGCGACTGCATCAAGGACCCGACGTACAGCTTCCTGGGCCTGGAGAAGGCCGACTGCAACGACCGCGCGGCCGTCGCCAAGATCACCGGACGCGTCCGCACGAAGAACGAGTGCCCCGCGGAGTCCGACAAGTACATGGAGGCCAAAGAGGAGGCGTACCTGCCGATCCTGTGCATCAAGCAGCTCAGGCCCACCCTCAAAGAGCAGCTCGACGACCTCGGCCGCACCTGACCTCCGGCGGCTGACCGGGCGGACGGCCCGCCCGGTCAGCCGTCGTAGTCGATCGTGAGGCGGTCGGTGGCGGGGGTGGCCTGGCAGGTCAGCACGAACCCGGCGGCGATTTCGGACGGGTCGAGGGCGAAGTTGCGGCGCATGTCGGCCCGTCCGTCGACGACGCGGGCGCGGCAGGTGCCGCACACGCCGCCCTTGCACGCGAACGGCAGGTCGGGGCGCACCCGCTGGGCGGCGTCGAGGACGGTCGCGTCCCGGGGCTGGGTCAGCGTGGTGGCCCGGCCGTCCAGGATGATCGTGACCTCGGTGGCGGGCCCGGCCTCCTCCGGCGGTCGTTCGTCCACCCGGCGGACGGGTCCGGGCGGCACGTCGTCCACATGGAACAGCTCCTGGTGGACGCGGTCGCCTGGCACGCCGAGGCCCGCCAGCACGGATCGCGCGTCGGTGACCATGGCGAACGGGCCGCACAGCCACCAGTGGTCCACGTCGCGGACGGGCAGCAGCAGCGGCAGCAGGGCGCGCAGCCGGGCCGCGTCCAGCCGGCCGCTGAACAGCTCGGCCTCGCGCGGCTCCCGCGACAGCACGTGCACCAGCTCGAACCGGTCCGGGTGGGCGTCCTTCAGGTCGGCCAGCTCGTCGGCGAACATGACGGTGTCGCTGCGCCGGTTGCCGTACAGCAGCGTGATCCGCGCCTGCGGGTCGCGCAGCGCGGACGCGGCGATCGACAGCAGCGGCGTGATCCCCGACCCGGCGCCGATCAGCACGTGGTGGGCGGGCCGCGAGAGGTCGGGCGTGAACCCGCCGTCCGGCGGCAGCACCTCGACCAGGTCGCCCGGCCGCACCCGGTGGACCAGCCAGGACGACAGCGTCCCCCCGGGGATCTCGCGGACGCCGATGCGCAGGGGGGCTCCCGCCGGAGCGCAGATGGAGTACGAGCGCCGCTCCTCGCGTCCGTCGACGACGCGGCGCAGGGTGAGGAACTGTCCGGGCAGGAAGGCGTACTCGCCGGCGAGCTCGTCCGGCACCGCGAAGGAGACGGCGACCGCGTCCCGGCACAGCCGCTCGACCGCGGTGACGCGCAGGGTGTGGAAGACGGCGCGGCGCCGCCGGGTGGCGGGCGCGGTGTCGAGCGCGGTCACGGGTCAGATCTCCTTGAAGTGCTCGAAGGGTTCCCGGCAGGCGCGGCAGCGGCGCAGCGACTTGCAGGCGGTGGAGCCGAACCGCGACAGCTCGTCGGTGTCGGGGGAGCCGCAGCGGGGGCAGCGCACCGCGGTGCGGGGCGGGCCGAGGGTCAGCGGTATCGGCCCGGACGTGCGGCGGGGCGCCGGGCCCGGGGGAGCGATCCCGGCGGCGGCGAGTTTGCGCCGCCCGGCCTTACTGATCATGTCGGTGGTCCACGGCGGGTGCAGCACCGTGCGGACCTCCACCCGTGTGAAGCCCGCCTCGGCGAGCCGCGCGCGCAGGTCGTCGCGCATGGTCTGGACGGCCGGGCAGCCGGTGTAGGTGGGGGTGATCGTCACCTGCACCGCTCCGTCCGGGGCGACCCGCACGTCGCGCAGCACGCCCAGGTCCCGCAGGGTCAGCATGGGCAGCTCCGGGTCGGTCACCGTCTCGGCGACCGCGCGGGCCTCGGCCGCGCGGGCCTCGGCGGCGGCGGGGGCTTCCACCGCCGAGGCCGCCACCCGGTCGCCGGTCACCATGTCGCCCCCGGGTGCGCGCGGGCGACGCACTGCAGCTCGGCCAGCAGCGCGTCGAACTCGGCCGTGTGCACGCCGTCGCGCCCCGTCCTCGCCGGGACGCGGCCCGGCTCGTGCGGCGCCTCGGCGGGTTCGGGGACGGGCAGCGTGGCCTCCGCGAGGACGTCGGCGATGACCTGGTCGAACTCGGCGCGCACGGTGGACGGGTCGACGCCGAACCCCGCCTCGGCCATCCGCCGCTCGACCTCGTGCGGGGTGAACAGCTCGCCGATCTGCGGCCAGACGGCGTCCAGGGCGGCGAGCATGCGGCGGCGCGACTCGGCCGTGCCGTCGCCGAGCCGGATCGTCCACATGGCGGCGTGGTCGCGGTGGTAGGCGACCTCCTTGACGCCCTTGGCGGCGACCGCGGCGAGCACCGGGTCGCGGGAGGCGGTGAGCCGGTCCAGCAGCGCCAGCCGCCACGTGGCGAACACCAGCAGCCGCACGACGCAGAACGCGAAGTCGCCGCGCGGCGCCTCGGCCAGCCGGACGTTGCGGAACTCGCCCGCGTCGCGGAGGAACGCCAGGTCGTCCTCGGTGCGGCCGGTGCCGTCGGCCTGCCCGGCGCGGGTCAGCAGCAGCCGCGCCTGCCCGAGCAGGTCCAGGGCGATGTTGGCGAGCGCGACCTCCTCCTCCAGTTCGGGGGCGTGCGCGCACCACTCCTGCAGCCGGTGCGACATGATCAGCGCGTCGTCGCCGAGCATGAGGCAGTACGCGGCCAGGGCGTCGCCGTCGACGCCGTCCGGCACGGCCGTGTCGAGTCCGGCGAGCGGGTCGTGGAAGCCGGTGCCGTACGCCCAGCGGGCGTCGCCGTGGTCCTCGGCGAGCGCGTCGAGCGCGGTGCCGCCCGGGTCGGCGGCCGCGGTCGGGCCGGCGGTCAGGTCGTCGCGCGCCATGGGTCCCCTCAGATGTGCGGAACGTTCTCGGGAATCTCGTAGAACGTCGGATGCCGGTAGACCTTGTCGCCGCTGGGGGCGAAGAACGGGTCCTTCTCGTCCGGGCTGGAGGCGGTGATCCGCGCCGCCTCGACCACCCAGATGCTCACGCCCTCGTTGCGGCGGGTGTACAGGTCGCGGGCGTTGCGCAGCGCCATCTCGGGGTCGGCGGCGCGCAGCGACCCGACGTGCACGTGGTTCAGCCCGCGCTTGCCCCGGACGAACACCTCGTACAGGGGCCACTCCGCCCGCACCGCATCGTCGCCGGTCATGCCGCCTCCTTCGCCTGCCGGGACCGCCGTGCCCGCTTGGCCGCGTGGGCGGCGGCCGCCTCCCGCACCCACGCGCCGTCCTCGTGCGCGGCGCGGCGCACCGCGATCCGCTCGGCGTTGCACGGCCCGTCGCCGCTGATCACCCGCTTGAACTCGGCCCAGTCCACGTCGCCGAAGTCGTAGTGGCCGCGTTCGGGGTTCCAGCGCAACCGCGGGTCGGGCAGGGTGACGCCGAGCGCCTCGGCCTGCGGCACCGTCATGTCGACGAACCGCTGCCGCAGCTCGTCGTTGGTGTGCCGCTTGATCTTCCAGGCCATGGAGCGCGCGGTGTGCCGGGACTCGGCGTCCGGCGGGCCGAACATCATCAGCGTGGGCCACCACCAGCGGTTCACCGCGTCCTGCACCATCTCGCGCTGGGCGTCGGTGCCGCGCATCATCGTCATCAGCAGCTCGTAGCCCTGCCGCTGGTGGAACGACTCCTCCTTGCAGATGCGGATCATGGCCCGCGCGTACGGCCCGTAGGAGCTGCGGCACAGCGGCACCTGGTTGCAGATGGCCGCGCCGTCCACCAGCCAGCCGATCACGCCCACGTCGGCGTACGTCAGCGCCGGATAGTTGAAGATCGACGAGTACTTCTGCGCGCCGGAGATGAGCCGTTCGGTGAGGTCGGCGCGGTCGGCGCCCAGCGTCTCGGCGGCCGCGTACAGGTACAGGCCGTGCCCGGCCTCGTCCTGCACCTTGGCCAGCAGGATCGCCTTGCGCCGCAGCGACGGCGCCCGGGTGATCCAGCCGCCCTCCGGCTGCATGCCGATGATCTCCGAGTGGGCGTGCTGGGCGATCTGCCGGATCATCGTCGCCCGGTAGCCGTCCGGCATCCAGTCGCGCGGCTCGATCCGCTGGTCGCGCTCGATCGTCCGGTCGAAATGGCGGGCCAGTTCGGTGTCGTCGGCCATCACGCCTCCTTCCCCTCGGGTCGCTTGGCCACCAGGGTCAGCACGTCGTAGCGGGCGACCACGACGCCGTCCTGCCGGGCGACCTCGGTGTCCCAGCGGACCTCGCCGTAGTCGGCGCCCTCCCGCGGCGTGATCTGCTTGGCGGTCAGCGTGACGGTCAGCTCGTCGCCGGGGAACGTCGGCGCCAGGAACCGCAGGTTCTCCAGGCCGTAGTTGGCCAGCACCGGGCCGGGTTCGGGGGAGACGAACAGGCCCGCCGCGAACGACACCACCAGGTAGCCGTGCGCGACGCGGCCGCCGAAGAACGGGTTGCGCCGGGCGGCCTCCTCGTCCATGTGGGCGTAGAAGGTGTCGCCGGTGAACTCGGCGAAGTGCTCGATGTCCTCCAGCGACACCACCCGCGGCCCCGCCACGACCGTGTCGCCGACCCGCAGGTCCTCCAGGTACTTGCGGAACGGGTGGACGTCCGTCTCGGTGCGCGGCGCCCCCGGCACCCACCGGCCGGTCAGCGCGCTGAGCATGGACGGCCCGGCCTGCACCGCCGTGCGCTGCATGTGGTGCAGCACGCCGCGGATGCCGCCCAGCTCCTCGCCGCCCCCGGCGCGTCCCGGCCCGCCGTGCACCAGCATCGGCAGCGGCGAACCGTGCCCGGTGGACTCGCCGGCGTCCTCGGCGTTCAGCACCAGCAGCCGGCCGTGCGACGACGCCGCGCCCAGCACCACGTGCCGGACGAACCCGGGGTCGGCGCTCACCACCGACCCGGCCAGGCTGCCCCGGCCGCGCGCCGCCAGCTCCACGGCGTGGTCGGCGTCCCGGTACGGCAGCAACGTGCTGACCGGCCCGAACGCCTCCACCTCGTGCGGCTCGGCGCGCTCGGGGTCGTCGGCGCGCAGCAGCAGCGGCGAGAGGAACGCGCCGCGCTCGGCGTCGGCGTCGACCACCTCGACGTGCTCGGGGTCGCCGAAGATGATCCGGCCGGCGTCCGCCAGCGCCTTGACGCCCCGCCGCACCTCCTCGCGCTGCTCCAACGTGGCCAGCGCGCCCATCCGCACGTCGGGGTTGGCCGGGTTGCCGACCGTCACCCGGCCGAGCCGCTCCCGCACCGCCTCGGCGACCTCGTCGATCCGGTCGGCGGGCACCAGCGCGCGGCGGATCGCGGTGCACTTCTGGCCCGCCTTCACCGTCATCTCGCTGACCAGCTGCTTGACGAACAGGTCGAACTCGGCGGTGCCGGGGGTGGCGTCGGGCCCGAGGATCGAGCAGTTCAGCGAGTCGGCCTCGGCGTTGAACCGCACCGCCCGGCCGGTGATCACCGGGTGGGTGCGCAGCAGCCGGGCGGTGGCGGCCGATCCGGTGAACGCCACCAGGTCCTGTTCGGTGAGGTGGTCGAGCAGGTCGCCGGGCTCGCCGCACAGCAGCTGCAGGGTGCCCTCGGGCAGGATCCGCGACTCGATGATCAGCTCGATCAGCCGCGCGGTGAGGTAGGCGGTCTGCGGCGCGGGCTTGACCAGGCTCGGCATGCCCGCCAGGAACGCGGGGGCGAACTTCTCCAGCGGCCCCCACACGGGGAAGTTGAACGCGTTGATCTGCACGGCGACACCGCGCAGCGGCGTGCACAGGTGCCGGCCGACGAATGTGCCGCCCTTGCCCAGCGGCTCCACGTCGCCGTCCACCAGCACGGTGTCGTTGGGCAGCTCGCGGCGGCCCTTGCTGGCGTAGCTGAACAGCACGCCCAGCCCGCCGTCCACGTCGATCTTGGAGTCGGCGAGCGTGGCGCCGGTGCGGGCCGACAGCGCGTACAGCTCCTCGCGGTGCCCGCGCAGGTGCGCGGCGAGCTGCTTGAGCAGCAGGGCCCGCTGGTGGAAGGTCAGCTCGCGCAGCGCGGGCCCGCCGACCCGGCGCCCGTACTCCAGCGCGGCGGCGCGGTCGACACCGGTCGCCGACAGCCGGGCGACCTGCTCGCCGGTCACCGCGTCCAGCAGCGGCACGCCCTCGTCCGGGGGTGCCTGCCAGGCCCCCGAAACATAGCTGCGCAGCGGAGCCGTGGTGCCCATCACGGGCCTCCTCACCTCGTCTTCCGACCCGAATAACCGACCGGACGTTCAGTTGGGATAGTAACTCCGGACACAGCCGGGCCGCCAGGCCCCGGCACCGCCGGAACGCTGCGATACTGAGCGGCGTGACCACCGCGGACGGACGGCAGACGCGGCGGGGACGCCCCGGCTACGACAAGGAGTCCCTGCTCCAGGTCGCCGTCAAGGTGTTCAACGAACGCGGCTACGACGGAACCAGCATGGACGAGCTGTCCAAACGGCTCGGCATCAGCAAATCCGCCATCTACCACCACGTGTCGGGCAAGGACGAGCTGCTGCGCCTGGCCGTCGACCGCGCCCTCGACGGGCTGTTCGCCGCCGCCGAGCAGGCCATGGCGGTCGAGGGGCGCGCCGTGGACCGCCTGGAGCACCTCGTGCGGGCCAGCGTGGGCGTCCTGGTCGACCGGCTGCCGTTCGTCACCCTGCTGCTGCGGGTGCGCGGCAACACCACCGTCGAGCGCCGCGCCATGGCCCGCCGCCGCGAGTTCGACCGGATGGTGGCCGACCTGGTCGCGCAGGCCGCCGCCGAGGGCGACATCCGCCCGGACGTCGATCCGGCGATCACCAGCCGGCTGCTGTTCGGCATGGTCAACTCGCTGGTCGAGTGGTACCGCCCGCAGGGCCGCCGCAGCGGCGCCGAACTGGCCGACACCGTCTGCAAGATCGCCTTCACCGGCGTCCGCCGCCCCCGCCCCCCGGACCCGCAGCCCTAGTCCTCGCCGGACGCCGGCGCCGCCGCACGAAGACGCAGGTAGCGCTGCTCGGGAAGGTTCGTCGCCAGCCGGGCCGCGATCCGGAAGGCGTCCCGGGCCTCCTGCGGCCGCCCCGCCCTCTCCAGCAGATGCGCCCGGACGGCGTGCAGCCGGTGATGGCGCGCCATGCGCCCATCGGCCTTAAGCCCGTCGACGATCTCCAGGCCGGCCCGCGCGCCGCGGACCATCGCGACGGCGACGGCCTTGTTGAGCGTCACCATCGGGTTGGGGGCGACGCGTTCGAGCAGCTCGTACAGGGCGAGGATCTGGGGCCAGTCGGTCTCGTCGGCCGACGGCGCCTCGTCGTGCACCGCGGCGATCGCCGCCTGGAGCTGGAACGGGCCGAGCTCCCGGGTGCGCGCCAGCGTCGCGGTGACGAGCTCGACGCCCTCGGCGATGAGCCCGCGGTCCCACCGGCCGCGGTCCTGCTCGGCCAGCGGGATGAGCGAACCGTCGTCCCCCGTGCGGGCGTCCCGCCGCGCCTCGGTGAGCAGCATCAACGCCAGCAGCCCCGCCGCCTCGGGCTCGTCGGGCAGCAGGCGGTGCAGCAGCCGGGTCAGCCGCAGCGCCTCGGCGGTGAGGTCGGGGCGCTGCAGCGCGTCGCCGGAGCTGGTCGTGTAGCCCTCGTTGAACATCAGGTAGAGGACGTGCAGCACCGCCCTCAGCCGGTCGGCCCGCTCGCCGGGCGGCGGCGGGGCGAACCGGCCGCCCGCCTTGCGGATGGCCTGCTTGGCCCTGCTGATCCGCTGCGCCATCGTCGCCTCCGGGACCAGGAAGGCGTGCGCGATCTCCGCCGTGCCGAGCCCGCCGACCGCCCGCAGCGTCAGCGCCACCTGCGACGCCGGAGACAGCGACGGGTGGCAGCACAGGAACAGCAGCGTGAGCGTGTCGTCGTGCTCGCCGGCGGGCGGATGGTCGGCGGGGGCGGCGACGAACATGGACGGCGGGGTCGCCGGCAGCTCGGCGTCCTCCCGGCGCCGCCGGGCCGCGTCACTGCGCACCCAGTCGGTGAACCGCCGCGTGGCGACGGTGACCAGCCACCCGTAGGGGTTGTCGGGCACCCCCTCCTCGGGCCACTGCACGGACGCCGCCAGCAGCGCCTCCTGCACCGCGTCCTCGCAGCCGTCGAACTGGCCGTACCGGCGCAGCAACGCGGCGAGGACCTGCGGCGCCAAAGGGCGCAGCAGCTCCTCCAGCCGTTGCCCGGTCACTCGCCGTCGGCGGCCTCGTGCAGGATCGGCCACACCTCGACCTGCCGGTACGAGGCGAACGGGATCTCGGCGGCGATCTCCAGGGCGCGTTCCTCGCCCTCCACGTCGATGAGGTACCAGCTGGCCATGTACTCCTTGGTCTCCAGGTACGGGCCGTCGGTCACGGCCGGCACCCCGTCCCGCACCCGCACGATCTTGGTCTGCGACGCGTCGGCGTTGCCGTACGCGCCGAGCAGCTCACCCGTCTCGGCGTACTTGCGGTTGAACGCGTCCTGCGCGGCGATCTCCTTCTGGAACTCCTCGGCGGAGAACGACTCCCACAGCTCCTGGTTGCCGTAAATGATGATCATGTACTTCACGGTCGGCCTCCTTCACGCGGGACGCCCGGGCGGGCGCCCTCGCGAACAAGTCGGAGCCGGTCCGCGAACCTCGACATCCCCCACCCGAAATTCTTCCCCCCACCCTGACACGCCGACCGATCTGCCGCCCCAGGCGCACCACCCACCGGTGGAGGTCTCGACCGACAGGTGCGTCATCAGCACCTCCGGCCGTTCCACGCAGTGGGCGACGAACCGCAGGAAGCCCGGCAACGCCGCCGTCATCCGAAAGCGATGCGCCGCGCTCTGCCCTCGTCCACCGCCCACCGGCGAACGTCACGGAGCCCCCCCGACCGGGTGGCCGCCTACCGGTGAACGCCCCGGCCAGGCGACCACCGCCTACAGGTGAGTGACCAGCACCTCCGGACGCTCCGCACAACCGGCGACGAACCGCACACACTCCCGACCACGCCGCCAGCACCCGAAGGCAGGGCGCCAAGCACCACGGCCGCCCACCACCCACCTGCTGGACACCCCGACCGGGCGGCCAGCACCTACAGGTGAGTGATGAGTACCTCGGGACGCTCCACGCAGTCGGCGACGAACCGCAGGAAGCCTCCGGCGACGCCGCCGTCGCACACGCGGTGGTCGAACGTGAACGACAGCTGCGTCACCTTCCGCAGCCGCACCTCCCCCTGGTAGCCCCAGGGCCGGTCGGCGATCCGCCCGACCCCGAGCATGGCCGCCTCGGGATGGTTGATGATCGGCGTCGATCCGTCCACCCCGAAGACCCCGTAGTTGTTCAGGGTGAACGTCCCGCCGGTGAGCTGCCGGGGCGTCAGCCTGCCGTCCCGCGCGGCCGCCGTCAGCTCGCGCAGCCGCCCGGCCAGCTCGGCCAGCGTCAGCCGGTGCGCGTCGTGCACCACCGGTACCACCAGCCCCCGGTCGGTCTGGGCGGCGAACCCCAGGTTGACGTGCGGCAACCGCACGATCTCCTGCCGTTCGACGTCCACATAGGCGTTCAGTTCGGGGAAGCGCCGCAGCCCGACGACGCAGATGCGGGCCAGCAGCGCCAGCATGCCGATCCCGGCGTCCGGGGAGGCCCGGCGGATGTCGTCCTTGAGTTCCACCAGCGCCGTGGCGTCCACATCGACCCAGGTGGTGGCGTCGGGGATCTCCCGCCTGCTGCGGGAGAGCTTGTCCGCGATGGCCCGCCGCACCCCTTGCAGCGGCACCCGCTCCGCCTGCGGCGCCTCATCGGTTCCGGCGGACGCGGCGATGGCGGCCTCCACGTCCCGGCGCAGCACGACGCCGCGCGGCCCGCTGGGCGTCACCTGCGCCAGATCGATGCCGTGCTCCTTCGCCAGCCGCCGCACCAGCGGCGCGATGACCCGCGGCACCTCCTTCCCCGCAGGTCTGGGCGCGGCGTCCGGCACGGCCGCCAGGCGGGACGTCGACACCGACGGCACCACGGCCCCTTCGGCGCCGCCCTTGAGCGCGCCGACGGGTCCGGGCCGCACGACCGCCGGCTCGGGCCGCCTGACGCGGGGGCGGCGCCGCGGCCGCTTGCCCGCCCCGGTGCCGTATCCGACGAGGACGTTGCCCGACCCGGCGCGCTCCTCCTCCCGGTACCGCTCGTCCGGGACGGCCACCGCGATCAACGGGGCGCCCACCGCGACCGACGTGCCCGGCTCGCCGTACAGGCGCACCACCGTCCCGGCGATCGGAACGGGCACGTCCACGGCCGCCTTGGCCGTCTCGACCTCCACCACGACCTGGTCGACGGCGACGACGTCCCCCACCGACACCCGCCACTGGAGGATCTCCGCCTCGGTCAGCCCCTCCCCCAGGTCGGGGAGGTGGAACACCTGCTCGGTCGCCGTCGCGGTCATGCCGCACCCGCCTCGGGCAGGTACCGGACGTCGGGCCGGTCGTCGCGCTGCAGCCGGTCGAGGGCGTCCAGGATCCGGTCCACGTCCGGCAGATGGCGATGTTCCAGCATCGGCGGCGGATACGGCACGTCCAACCCGGTCACCCGCAGCACCGGCGCCAGCAGGCTGTGGAAGCAGCGCTCCTGCACGCGGGCGGCGATCTCGGCGCCCACCCCGGCGAACCCGGCGGCCTCCGCCACCACCACGCAGCGGCCGGTGCGGCGCACCGACGCCGCCACCGTCGCGTCGTCGAACGGGACGATCGTGCGCAGGTCGATGACCTCCAGGTCCCAGCCTTCTTCGGCGGCGGCCTCGGCGGCCTCCAGCGCGACCGGCACGGCGGGCCCGTAGGCGACCACCGTCGCGTCCCCGCCCGGACGGCGCACCACCGCACGGCCGAACGGCTCCGTGCGCACCGGCAGGCTCACCGGGGCCTTCGACCAGTACAGCTTCTTGGGCTCCAGGAAGATCACCGGGTCGGGATCCGCGATCGCCTCCCGCAGCAGCGAGTACGCGTCGTCCACCGTCGCGGGCGTGACGACCTTCAACCCGGGCGTGTGCGCGTAGTAGGCCTCGCTGGAGTCGCTGTGGTGCTCGACGCCGCCGATCCCGCCGCCGTAGGGGATGCGGATGACCATCGGCAGCGTCACCCGTCCCCGCGTCCGGTTGCGCATCTTCGCCACATGCGAGGCGATCTGCTCGAACGCCGGGTAGGCGAACGCGTCGAACTGCATCTCCACCACGGGCCGGAACCCGCCCATGGCCATGCCGACGGCGAAGCCCACGATGCCCGACTCGGCCAGGGGCGTGTCGAAGCAGCGGTCCTCGCCGAACTTGGCGGTCAGGCCGTCGGTGATGCGGAAGACCCCGCCCAGCGGCCCCACGTCCTCGCCGAACACCAGGACGCGCTCGTCGTCCTCCAGGGCGTCGCGCAGCGCCGCGTTCAGCGCCTGCGCCATGCTGATCGTCGTCACCTCAGCGCCTCCTCGGCCTGCAGTTCGGCCTCCAGGGCCTCGCGTTGCTCCGCCAGCTGCGGCGTGAGCGTGCCGTACACGTGGTCGAACAGCTCCAGCGGCGCCACCCGCGGGTCCTCGTTCAGCTCGGCCCGCACCCGGGCGGCGAACTCCTCGGCCTCGGCGTTGACCGCCGCGACGTCCTCGTCGGTGAGACGGCCGCGCCGCCGCAGGTACGCCTCCAGCCGCGCGATGGGGTCGCGCCGCCGCCAGCGCTCGGTCTCCTTCTCCTCCCGGTACCGGGTGGCGTCGTCGGCGTTCGTGTGGGGCTCCATCCGGTACGTGTGGGCCTCCACCAGGAACGGCCCCTTGCCCGAACGCGCGTGCTCGGCGGCGGCGGACAGCACCGCCAGGACGGCCACGGCGTCGTTGCCGTCCACCTGCTCGGAACGCACCCCGTAGCCGACGCCCTTGTACGCCAGCGCCGGGGCGGCGGTCTGCCGCTCCAACGGCACGGAGATGGCGTACTGGTTGTTCTGGACGAAGAACACCACCGGCGCCTTGAACACGGCGGCGAAGTTCAGCGCCTCGTGGAAGTCGCCTTCACTCGTTGCGCCGTCCCCTACGCAGACGAGCGCGATGCGTCCCGTCCCCTTGCGGCGTTCCGCGTACGCCAGGCCCGCGGCGTGAATCGTCTGCGTCGCCAGGGGAGTGCACTGGGGAGCGACCTGGTGACGGTACGGGTCGTAGCCGCAGTGCGCGTCCCCCCGTAGGAGCGACAGCACCTCCACAGGGTCGATGCCCTTGGTCACCAGGGCCACCGAGTCCCGGTACGTGGGGAACAGCCAGTCGCCCTCCTGCAAGGCGAGCACGGCCCCCACCTGGCACGCCTCCTGGCCCTTGCTCGACGGGTACACCGCCAGGCGCCCCTGCTTGGTCAGCGCGGTCGCCTGGGCGTCGAACCGGCGTCCCACGACCATGTGCCGGTACGCGCGGCGCAGCAGTTCGGGGTCCGGCTCCGGGTACGCGGGGCGGCCGCGCGCGGGCGCCCCGGCGTCGGTCAGGAACCGGACCGGCCTCTCGGACGGGAGCAGCGCCCGCGGCCCCTCACGCCGTTGATCCGACATACGGCACCAACCTCCTCGTCCGTGCCTTCTTGGGAGGAATATGAATCAGTTGGGCCATACGTCTCAATAACTGCGCTAAAGTCCGGACATCCGGCTTCTCCAGGGGGTCACCATGGACCATCTGTCCCTCAACATCCCACCGGCAGCCCCGCCCCCGGGACATTCTGCGGCGCCCCTCGACGCCATCGACCGCGCCATCCTGCGCGAGCTGACCGCCGACGGCCGCATGTCCATCCGCGCCCTCGCCGAACGCGTCCGCATCTCCCGCTCCAACGCCTACGCCCGCCTGGAACGCCTGCTCGCCGAAGGCGTCATCACCGGCTTCAGCGCCCGCGTCGACCCCGTCCGCGCCGGCCTCGGCACCACCGCCTACGTCCTGGTGAGCATCGACCAGCACGCCTGGCGGGACGTCTCGGTGAACCTGCGCGAGGTGCCCTACGTGCAGCACCTGGCGTTCGTGGGCGGCGACGTCGACCTGGTCATGCTCGTCCGCACCCCCGACACCGCCACCCTCCGCGACGTCGTCCTCGCCGGAATCCACGCGGTCACCGGCGTGCGCAGCACCCGCACCTGGATCGTCTTCGAGGAGACCCCGGGCTCCTCGGCCAACGGCTGACCGCACGACGCACGGTGGCCGGGCCGGTCAAATCCCCTGCGGCCCCCGGCGGCACGGCCGTGCGGCGTGATCAGCCCGACCCGCGGTCTCCGTGCACGAGCCTGCCGGTGAACCCCGCCGCGACCAGCCGCTCGTACGCGCCCATCACCTCGGCGGGCACGTCCTGCGCTGCGGCGAATCCGCGCTCGGCGTACACCCACACCCGCTGCGTGTCCCCGACCAGCATGTTGATCACACGATCCGCGTCGCCGATGCCGCGCACGTACTCGTCCAGCGGCAGCGGCCGGGACGCGCACACGACCTCGAGCTCCGGCCACACCTTCTTCGCGGTGGCATAGGCCCGCCGCTGCTGGTACGGACGGGATATCAACAGGGCCGACCGCACCTCGATCCTCCTGTCGGCGAGAAGCCCGCGCGTGAACGCGATGTTCTCACCGGTGTTCGTCGCCTCCGGCTCGACCAAGACCGCCTCGTCCGGCACCCCGAGCGCGAGAGCGTGCTCGCGGTAATGGACGGCCTCCCCGCGCGGGAACCGCTCCACCGTCGTCGGCGCGTTCGCCCCCGTGAACACGATCAGCGGCGCCATCCCCCGGTGATAAAGCTCGGCCGCGTACGTGGCCACCCCGAGATCATGGCTGCCGAGCCCGATGGCGACATCACAACGCCGCACGGCATGCCCCATGTCGTGATACCGCCACAAGACCTCGACGTCCGCCCGAAGCCCCTCCGGCAGAACTCCGCCCATCACGGTCTCCCCTCAGCGCCCCCAGCACCAACCATGACAGACCCCAGGCGGACTCCGAGGTAACCCAACCGAGTCGGCCGGTCCACCTGATCAGCCGGCCCGGCAGCTTCCTGTCGATCAGCCGCGTGCAACCGGCGCCGCGCGACGCCGCCGCCGCGTACCGGCGGGCCCCTGCGCGACGATCCTGAATCCGGCGGGCCGGCCGTGGCCGCGCAACGGGGTGGCGCCGCCGGAGACGACACCGGGCAGATCGGCGCACACGTCGCAGAACATGTCGCGGTGACGTTGGCGCCCCGGTGCGGCCGCTGGAGGAAGCCGGACGGGTGGCGAGCCCCCGAACCGCGGACAGCCGGCCGAGCCGGCCTCTCACCGACGCCCACGCGGCGCGGTCGCTCCGGACAATCCGGTGGAGTGCTGCCTGCCCCTGCCGGTAGGCGGTCAACCGGCCATGCCGCTCCCGGAAGGCGCGGTCTGCCCACGCTGCTGGTCGTCCGAGAAGTGTTCTTCGGCCTGGTTGGGCGCTAGAAGCGCGCCACTGCCCGGACGGGCGTCCCGACGAGCGACGCGAAGGGATTAGCGGTCATGCGCGCATCGCCATGACGCTGGAGAGCCGTACGCACGGCCACAGCGGAGACCCTCGCTCAAGGGGCAGGACATGCCCGGAACGGCGGGAAGGTGACGCCGTTGCATGAAAAAGCCCCCGGCGGGGGCTTTGGCTGGTGGGCGTACGTGGACTTGAACCACGGACCTCATCCTTATCAGTTCGATCCACCCCAAGGTCATCATGACGTGCGCTGGCTCCGACCTGCCGCTGAACGCTGATCATGTTCGCGGTCGTTCGCCCCTGTTGCTGTCATCGTTGCTGTCACAGCTGTACGCACATGCCGGGCGGCCGTCGCCTGGTGACCGTACCCCGTGATGGCTTGGGGCGTGCGGCGTAGCCGCTGTTCTTCCCCCTACCTTCCTCCCCCCGGCCCCGACGAGACCTGTACTTAGCGGCGGACGGGTTCCGTCAAGGGTGGCCGTAGGCCATCACGAAGTGACGCGAAGCGCCCTTGACGGGTTCTGGCCGTCGCCATCCTCGACGGCTCGGGGTCGGGGGGAGCCACGCACCTTCCACACCAGGCGGCAACGTCCTCGGCCACGGGGGAGCCTGTGCGATCGACCGTGGGAGCGGGCGGCCTGCCAATGCCGTAGGCACCCCGTAGGGGCGAGCTTCGCTCGTTGGCCGGCGGCCTGCGGCCTGGACGTGACGACCGATCGGGCGGCGACGCGCACCCCGTGACCGGCCGCACCCGGGCGCAGGGCGGTGGGTGTGCGGCGCGCGGCCCCTTCGCCCCGCCGTCCGGAGACCGGCGCCCACGCCGCAC